>SCPW01000380.1 GCA_004298605.1 Gallionella sp. | reverse complement strand
CCCTATGGACGTGGAGGCACGGGTGAAACTGGGCGTGATCCGGCAGCGCCTCGGCCAATACGCCGAGGCGGAGGCCTGCGGGCGGCGTGCGGTGATGCTGGCGCCGAATCTGGCTGTTGCCCGCCACACCCTGGCTGTTGCCCTGCAATGCCAGGGCAAGGTAGAGGAGGCAGTGGCGGGTTATCGCGAGGCCATCCGGCTGCAACCGGATTATCCCGACGCACACTATCTGCTCGGCAATGCGCTGATGGAAACGGGCGGCTTGCATGAGGCGGAAGCACACCTGCGCCGCGCCATCAGTTTGCGCCCGGATTTTTTCGGGGCGTTGAGCGATCTGGGAGCCATTTTGCTCATGATGGGGCGGGTCGATGAGGCGCCCGCCATCTTGCAGCGCGCTTTGGCGCTGCGACCGGAATCTCCCGAGGCGCTCGCCAACTTGGCCAGCCTGCTGGAAAGGGATGAGAGGGTGGAAGAGGCGCTGGCGCTTTATCGGCGCGCCCTGCGCGCGCAACCGGATTCCCTGGATGTGCTCGCCAAGCAGGCCGAACTATTGGAAAAAACGGGCCGGCTGGCGGAAGCGGCGGACGCGATCGAGCGCGGTTTGGCGCGCGAGCCGGGACACCCGGTCCTCAATCTTGTTGCCGCCCGGCTGGACCGGCGCGAAGGCCGTTATGCCGGAGCGGCGGCGCGGCTCGAAGCGGCGCTTTCCCGGCAGATGCCCCAGGATGCGAGCGGCAACATCCATCTCCTGCTCGGCCAACTCTATGACCGCATGGGGCAGACGGAAAAAGTATTGGATCACCTGGCCGAAGGCAAGCGGCGCACGGCATCGGCCGCTGATCCGGGCGGCGCCAGCCGCTTGCGTTTCATGCGGAAAATCGACACGGCCAAAACCTGGCTGAATGACCGTTTGATAGCCGCTGCCGGTGCTCATCCCGCTTCACCCGTTGACATGCCAGTTTTTCTGATCGGTTTTCCGCGTTCCGGAACGACCCTGCTGGAACAGGTTCTGGGCAGCCATCCCGCGCTGCAAACCATGGAAGAAAAGCCGGCCGCTGCGGCGATGGAGCAGGCGTTCCTGGCCATGACCGGCGGCGGCGCCGATGCGCTGGCCGATCTCGGCCAGGGGCAGATCGCCACGCTGCGGCAAGCCTATTTTGACGAGGCTGCCCGCCATGTGAAGCGTCAACCGGGCACGCTGCTGGTGGACAAGTTGCCGCTCAATACCGTCCGCGTGCCGCTGCTCTGGCGGGTCTTTCCCGAGGCGCGCTTTATCCTGGCCATACGCCATCCATGCGACGTGACCCTGAGCTGCCTGATGCAGAATTTTGGCGCCAATGACGCGATGGCCGGATTCGTTTCCCTGGAGGGTGTTACCGAAATTTACACCCGTGTGATGGGTGCGTGGCGCGAATATGCGGAACGCTTGCCACTGCACTGGCACCGCATCCGATACGAGGACATGGTCACAAATTTCGAGCCGGAGGCGCGCGCACTGCTCGAATTCCTCGGCGTGGGCTGGAACGATGCCGTGCTCGATCACACCCAACATGCCCGGCAGCGCGCCGTCATCAACACCCCGAGTTACCACCAGGTCACACAGCCCATTTACCAGCACGCCAAGTACCGCTGGAAGCGCTATGAGAAGGAATTCACTCCGGTGATGGAAGCTCTGCGGCCTTTCATCGAGTGCTTCGGTTATTCCGAGCGGGGCATGGTATTGCATTCCACAATTCCATCCGAAGCATTGCAGGGGCGTGATTTATCGCGCCCTGCGAGCTGAATTACGCCACCGTCACATCCTTGTCCAGATACACATCTTGGATAGCATTGAGCAATGCCACACCGTCCCGCATCGGTTTCTGGAACGCCTTGCGCCCTGAAATAAGCCCCATGCCGCCGGCGCGCTTGTTGATGACCGCCGTGCGCACGGCCTGGTGCAGGTCGTCCTTGCCCGATTCGCCGCCGGAATTAATCATGCCGACGCGCCCCATGTAGCAGTTCGCCACCTGGTAGCGCACCAGGTCGATGGGGTGGTCGGTGGTGAGTTCGCTGTACACCTTGGGGCTGGTCTTGCCGAACTTGATAGCGTTGTAGCCGCCGTTGTTTTCGGCCATTTTTTGCTTGACGATGTCGGCGTTGATGGTGACGGCAAGGTGGTTGGCCTGTCCGGTCAGGTCGGCGGCGACGTGGTAGTCCTTGTCGCCAACCTTGAAAGCCGGGTTGCGCAAATAAGCCCACAGGATGGTCGCCATGCCGAGTTCATGCGCGTGTTCGAAAGCTTCGGAGACTTCCTGTATCTGGCGGCGCGATTCTGTCGAGCCGTAGAACACCGTCGCGCCCACCGCCACCGCGCCCATGTCGAACGCCTGATCCACGCTGGCGAATAACGTCTGGTCGAATTCGTTGGGATAGGTGAGCAGTTCGTTGTGGTTGATCTTCACGATGAACGGAATCTTGTGCGCATAGCGGCGCGCCACCGAGGACAGCACGCCGAGCGTCGAGGCCACGCCGTTGCAGCCGCCCTCGATTGCGAGCCTGACAATGTTCTCCGGGTCGAAATAGATCGGGTTCGGCGCAAACGACGCGCCGCCGGAATGCTCGACGCCCTGATCCACCGGCAGCAGCGATAAATAGCCGCTGCCCGCCAGGCGCCCGTGCCCGTACAAAGCCTGCAAACTGCGCAGCACACCGGGCTTGCGGTCTTTCACCGCCACCACACGATCCACGTAATCCGCCCCCGGCAAATGCAGGGACTCCCCGGTAATGCCGGTGCAACGGTATCCCAGCAAATGTTCGGCTTCATCACCCAATAATTGCACGATATTCGTCATGATCTTGCTCTCCTTGTGGTTGAAATGGATCAGGGCTGGCGGTTCTCCGTGAATGTTATTCCATTTTTCGACGAATGGTGAATTATTGTAGGGGCGTGATTTGTCCAGAAGAGGTTAGCTTTGTCCTTCTTTTGAAGTCCGAATAAATCGGGGCGCGATAAATCGCGCCCCTGCCAAACTATTTGCCCGTTATCGACCGGAAGCCGGATTATGTTTGCGGGCGCTGCGTTTCTATTTGCTCCAGCGGCCCACTCTCGACGTACACCTCGCGCTGGCGCGGTCGGCGGCGCATTACCGGCTGTTCCGCGTAACCGGCGGGAATGTTTGCCACGGTGTTGAACTTGCCCGGGTCTGTCTCGATCTGAACCAGGTTTTCACCGCTGCCCGCAGCGGGTGCGGCAACCTCACTTTCCACCGCCGGTGCCACACTTTGCCGGGTTGCGGCTGCCGGCATCGCGATGTATTCGGATGGTTTCGGCTTGGCGGGAACAAACCCGTCTGGCATAGCGACATATTCGGTCGGTTTCACGGGGGCTGTCGCGGCGCTCGCCTGCGTGACGGGCTGATCGGCGGTAAGGGCTTCGCCATTCGTTGCCGGCGCTTCGGTGTTTTGCGCGACATTGTCGCGGCGCTGGCGTTCACGTTGCCCGCCGCGGCGGCCACGGCGGCGTGCCCCCTCGCGCGTAGCGCCTTCTTCAGCCTGCTCTGCGGAAGAGGCGATTTTGCCCTCCAACACCGGCTTCTCTTCGGCGCCTGCAAGGGGCGTGGCGGGGGCATTCTCCGTCCAGTCTTCGGTCGGGAGCGGGGCTGCCTGTCTCGCGCGCCCCTTTGCCGGAGGTTGCGCCGACCCCTCCGGGGCTATGCGCGGTGGGCGCGGCGGTTTGGGTTGGCGTGGTTCACGTGGTTCACGCGGCTCCTGTGGCTTGGCCACGGTTTCGGGTTGCGCCGGTTTCTGGCCGCTGCGCGGTTCGTTGCGGTCGCGGCCATTGCCGCCTTCGGTGCGTTCGGTGCGTTCGGTGCGTTCGGTGCGCGCCCCGCGCTCGCGGCGTTTGTTGCCGCCGCCTTCGCCGCGCTCACGGCGCTGGTTGTCGCGTGGCTTGCTTGCGGCAGGCTTGTCTTTGGGTTGCTCCTCCGCGCCCAGTGCCTTGATCCAGCCGAAGAACTTGCTGATGATTGAAGGTTTGGCGGTTTCTTCAACTTTCACCGGTGCGGGCTGCATCGGGGTGATACCCTGTACTACCGCTTGCGCGCGAGTGGCTTTCTGTTGCTCTTGTGCGGCGGTCAACGGCTTTTCTTCTGCCGGTTTTTCCACCAGCTTGTAGCTGGCCTGCAATACTTCAGCGGTCATGTCGTCCTGGCGCAGGCGACTGATGCTGTAGTTGGGCGTTTCCAGATGCGGGTTGGGGATCAGCGTAACCGCTACTTTCAGGCGCGATTCGATGCGGTGGATGTCGGCGCGTTTTTCGTTGAGCAGAAAGGTGGCGACATCCACCGGCACCTGCACATGGATCGCGGCGCTGCTTTCTTTCATCGCTTCTTCCTGGATGATGCGCAGGATATGCAGGGCGGAAGATTCGGTGCCGCGAATGTGGCCGATGCCGCTGCAACGCGGGCAGGCGATGTAGTTGCTCTCGCCCAGGCTGGGCGCCAAACGCTGGCGTGACAGTTCCAGCAGGCCGAAGCGCGAAATCTTGGCGGTCTGCACACGCGCACGGTCGTAGTGTAGCGAGTCGCGCAAACGGTTTTCCACGTCGCGCTGGTTGCGGCTGTTTTCCATGTCGATGAAGTCGATCACGATCAGCCCGCCCAGGTCGCGCAGGCGCAACTGGCGGGCAATTTCTTCCGCCGCTTCGAGATTGGTATTGAGCGCGGTGGCTTCGATGTCCGAACCTTTGGTGGCGCGCGCCGAGTTGATGTCGATGGCGGTCAGCGCTTCGGTGTGGTCGATCACGATGGCGCCGCCGGAGGGCAGGCGCACTTCGCGCGAATGGGCGGATTCGATCTGGTGTTCGATCTGGAAGCGCGAAAATAACGGTACGTCGTCCACATAACGTTTGATGCGGTTCACGTTGCTCGGCATGACCGTGCTCATGAACGCCAGAGCCTGCTGGTAGACATCTTCGGTGTCGATCAGGATTTCGCCGATTTCCGGGTTGAAATAGTCGCGGATGGCGCGGACTACCAGGCTGCTTTCCAGATATATCAGCGACGGGGCTTTTTCGGATTCCGCCGCGCCTTCAATCGCATCCCACAGTTGCTTGAGGTAGTCCAGATCCCACTGCAACTCTTCTTCGTTGCGCCCGATACCGGCAGTGCGCGCGATGATGCTCATGCCTTGCGGCACTTCGACATGCGACAGCACTTCGCGCAGCTCGTTGCGCTCTTCGCCTTCGATGCGGCGCGATACGCCGCCACCGCTCGGATTGTTCGGCATCAGCACGATGTATCGGCCGGCCAGGCTGATATAGGTGGTCAGCGCCGCGCCCTTGTTGCCGCGCTCGTCCTTCTCGACTTGCACCAGCAATTCCTGGCCTTCGCGCAGGGCTTCCTTGATCGACGGTCGGCTGCCGCAGCCAGGCTGGTAAAATTGCG
>SCPW01000379.1 GCA_004298605.1 Gallionella sp. | reverse complement strand
CTCTGCCGGCACGGTGCTGTTCGAGCGCACCGTCAAACGCCTCGACCAGCCGGGCTGGAAATTTGACGGCAGCCTGATGGCAGGCAGTTTTGGGCGCAACGATCAGGTGGCCGATATCCGTGCCGGCACGCCGGATTATTACGTTCAGGGCACGGCCACCCGCTCGGATCAGAACGATTACAAGGATGGCGACGGCCGCGCCGTCCATTCCGCCTTCAACCGCTGGAGCACCAGCGGCGCCGTGGGCTGGACACCGGACAACGATACCCGGGTCGAGTTGTCGGCCGCGCGCAGCGATGGCCAGGCGGCCTATGCCGACCGCACCGTGGATGGTTCCAGGTTCGACCGCGAAAACTACGGTTTCAAGTTCGAGAAGAACCATCTTTCCGCAACGCTGGAGAAAATCGAGGCGCAGGCTTTTCGCAATTACGTTGACCACGTCATGGACAGCTACAGCCTGCGCGCGGGCGGCAACCCTGCGGGCATGATGGCCGCGATGAACCCGGACCGCACGACAACGGGCGGAAGAATCGTCGGCACGTTCAATCTTTCTGGCGCGAAACAGCTCAAGGCCGGGGTGGATGCGCAATCCAACGAGCATACCAACCGCATGGGCGCCGCGCCCGGTTTGATGGGCGCTTATGACGCGAAACCCCGCGTCGAGGATGCCAGTTTCCGCAACTACGGCTTGTTTGGCGAACTGGTCTACCTGCCCGGCGAGCGCGACAAATTTATTGTCGGCCTGCGCGTCGACGACTGGAACGCCCAAGACAAGCGCGCGACGATCACCATCGGGATGTCCACCCCGGCGAATCCGACGTCCGGCAAAGAACGCTCGGATACCCTGGGCAGCGGTTTTGGCCGCTACGAGCACGATCTTGCCGGTGTGCCCGCCACGTTCTATGCCGGCTTTGGGCACACCGAACGTTTCCCGGATTACTGGGAGCTGATTTCCGCGAGCAAGGAAAGCGTGGGCACATTGAGCGCCTTCGATTCCAACCCGGAAAAAACCGATCAGCTCGATGCCGGGATGGTCTACAAAAACGACAAACTGTCGGCGTCCGTATCCGGCTTCTACAGCAAGGTTAGCGACTATCTCATGGTGCAGCAGAACTACGTCAAGCCCGCCTTGATGGGGCCGGGCACGCGCACCACGACCGTAGTCCGGAATGTGGGCGCCACCACATGGGGCGGCGAGGCGAGCCTTTCCTACGCGCTTGCAGCCACCTGGAAAGCGGATGCCACGCTGGCCTACGTGCATGGCGACAACGACACCGATGGCACGGCGCTGGCGCAATTGCCGCCGCTGGAAGGGCGCCTCGGCCTGACTTATGACAACAAGGTCTGGGCGGTCGGTTCGCTGTTGCGCCTGGTTTCCGAACAGGATCGCTTTGATGCCAGCAAGGGCAACATCGTCGGCCAGGACATCGGCCGCACGGGCGGCTTCGGCGTGTTCTCGGTGAACGGCGCCTATCGCGCCGGCAAGGGTGCGCAGATCACGGCGGGCATCGACAATCTGTTCGACAAGAGCTATGCCGAACACATCAGCCGCGGCGGCAGCGCGGTGACGGGCTTCACTACCACCACGCGCGTCAACGAAATGGGGCGCAACCTGTGGCTGAAGGCGAACTTCAAGTTCGATTGAATTTGTGTTGCATAACCGGAAAGCCGCCGGAGTTCCCGGCGGTTTTTTTATCGGCATGGAAACGGAGTTAAATTACCCCCGGCAAAGCCGGGGGCTTATTAGGTGAGCCCCTCAAAGGGGCCGATAAAACCGTGAGCCGCCTGAAGGCGGCAAAGTTTTCCTCCTTCCCCTTCAGGGGGAAGGTTGGGATGGGGGTGGGGGTTACGCTGTACGTATCTGCTCCACCACTCAAACCCATCCCCACCCTAACCCTCCCCTTGAAGGGGAGGGAATAAAACTGGAGCGACCGTATCACACGGTCGAACCTTACTTAGTCCCCCGGCTATGCCGGGGGTTTACCTCACTGAATTACATTGGCGACCAGCTCACCATGCCGCTGTATGCCGTCCCCAGCACGACCAGGCCGAACACGATGCGATACCAGGCGAACACCACGAAGGTGTGGTTCGAGATGAAGCGGATGAAGCTCTTCACCGCCCACATCGCGGCGAGGAACGAAGCGGCGAAGCCCACCGCGAACACCGGCAAATCGGCCATGTGCAGCATCCCCCAGTTTTTGTACAGATCGTAGGCGGTGGCGGCGAACATGGTGGGGATGGAAAGAAAGAAAGAAAACTCCGTTGCCGCCTTGCGCGACATGCCGAAAATCAGCCCGCCCATGATGGTCGCGCCGGAACGCGAAGTGCCGGGAATCATCGCCAGCGCCTGGGCGAAGCCGACCTTGAGCGCATCCGGCCAGCGCATTTCATCCACTGTCTGGATGCGCGGGTGATAGGCGCGTTTTTCCACATACAGGATGACGAACCCGCCGGCTATCAACGCGGTGGCCACGGTAATCGGGTTAAACAGCAGCGCCTTGATGGCGGAGTGAAACATCAGCCCCAGCACGGCGGCCGGCAAAAAGCCGATGAACAGCAGGCTGGCAAAGCGCTGTGCGGCAGGGTCGCCGGGCAGGCCTGCCACCATTTTCGTCAGGCGTTCGCGGTAATCCCAGCACACCGCGAGAATAGCGGCGAGCTGAATGACAATTTTGAATACCTTGCTGGTCTCGTCGTTATAGCCGAGCAGGTCGCCGAGGATAATCAGGTGGCCGGTGGAAGAGATCGGCAGGAATTCGGTCAACCCTTCGACGATGCCGAGGAGGGCGGCTTTGAGCAGCAGAACAATATCCATAACTCAGCGACGTCCGGCCTCCGATGGGGAGGCCTGACCTCCGGCCAACTGCGGCGTCGCAGCTTGCCCGATTTTTTCTATCCGCATATTCGTTTGATTTTTCCAAAAAATTGCAACACACAGCAAATCGCCGCCTTGATTTTTACAAATAAAGCTGCCGTTCGCGTTCTGCTTCAGAAGGCTCGAAGCCGCGCGTTTCGTAGTGCTTGAAAATCGCGCTGACCACCGCTTCCGGCTCGTCGATGACCTGGATCAAATCCATGTCTTCCGGGCTGATGACTTGCTCTTCCAGCAGTGCGGTGAGAAACCATTCGACCATACCGCTCCAGAATTTGCTGCCCACCAGAATGATCGGCATCTTGCGCGTCTTGCCGGTCTGCACCAGCGTCAGGGCTTCCATCAGCTCGTCCAGCGTGCCGAAGCCGCCGGGCATCACCACATAGGCGCTGGCGAATTTCACGAACATCACTTTGCGCGCGAAAAAATGCTGGAAGGTCTGGCTGATATTCTGGTAAGGGTTGCCGGTCTGTTCGTGCGGCAGTTGGATGTTCAGCCCGACGCTCGGCGATTTGCCGTAGAACGCGCCTTTGTTGGCGGCTTCCATGATGCCGGGGCCGCCGCCGGAGATGACCGAAAATCCGGCATCGGAGAGCAGCCGGGCAATTTCTTCGGCGAGCTTGTAATAGGGCTGGCCCGGCCTGGTGCGCGCGCTGCCGAAAATGCTGACGGCGGGGTGGATACGGTTAAGCCGTTCGGTGGCGGAAACAAACTCTGACATAATGCCGAACACGCGCCAAGCTTCTTTGGAATTCCAGGCTTCCGGTATCGCGGAGGCGGGCAATTTGGACGGTGTGCTCATGCAATTATCCTTTAGAAAAAATGAAAATGAACGACGTGGGTTCCGCTAAAACATTACTCCTGGTGGACGGTTCCTCTTTCCTGTACCGCGCATTTCACGCGATGCCGGATTTGCGCAACCGCCAGGGCGAGCCGACCGGCGCGATTTATGGCGTGCTCAACATGCTGCGCCGCTTGCGCCACGATTACCCGGCGGATTATAGCCTGTGCGTATTTGACGCAAAAGGTAAAACATTCCGCGATGACTGGTATCCGCAATACAAGGCGCACCGCCCGCCCATGCCGGCCGACCTGGCGCAACAGATCGGGCCGCTGCATCAAGCGATTGCCGCATCCGGCTGGAAAATTCTGATGCAGGAAGGCGTGGAGGCGGACGATGTGATCGGCACGCTGGCACAGCAGGCCGCGCAAGACGGCACATGCTGCATTATCGCCACCGGCGACAAAGACCTGGCGCAACTGGTCAACGAGCACGTAACACTGATTAACACCATGAACAACGAGACGCTCGACATCGCCGGCGTCAACACCAAATTCGGCGTGCCGCCGGAGCGCATCCTGGATTACCTGACGCTGACCGGCGACGCGGTGGACAACGTGCCGGGCGTGGAAAAAGTCGGCCCGAAGACCGCCGTGAAATGGCTGACGCAATACGGTACGCTGGACAACATCATGCGGCACGCCGGTGAAGTCGGCGGCGTGGTCGGCGAGAATCTGCGCCGCGCGCTGGACTGGCTGCCGCAAGCGCGCCGCCTGCTCACGGTGAAATGCGACGTGGCGTTGCCGCAAGCCTACAGCGAACTGGTGGCGCCACCGGCGGATATAGCGCAATTGCGCAGCCTGTATGAACGGTTTGAGTTCAAAAGTTGGCTGCGCGAGCTTGCTCTCCCTGCCGTAAATCAGCCAAAACCCATCCCCATCGAACCCACCCCCATCCTAACCTTCCCCCTGAAGGGGAAGGAACAATCACCCCCTCCCCTTCAAGGGGAGGGCGGGGGTGGGGATGGGGTAGTAGACGAACCCACCCGCACCGACCACGCGCACTACGAAACCATCCTCACCGAACCCCAACTCGATGCCTGGCTGGAAAAGCTGCTCGCAGCCAATCTGGCCTGCGTGGATACCGAGACCACCGGCCTCGATGTGATGAACGCGCAACTGGTCGGCATCTCGTTTGCGGTCACGCCGCACCAGGCCGCCTATCTGCCGCTGGCGCATATCTTCCCCGGCGCGCCGGACCAGCTTGATCGCGCGGCAGCATTGCAAAAACTCAAGCCCTGGCTGGAAAGCGCACGGCATAAAAAACTCGGGCAGAACCTCAAATACGACCAGCATATTTTCGCCAATCACGGCATCCGGCTTGCGGGCATCGCCGAGGACACGCTGCTGCAATCCTACGTGCTGGAAAGCCACAAGCCGCACGACATGGACAACCTCGCACTGCGCCATCTCAACGTGAAAACCATCAGCTACGCCGAAGTGGTGGGCAAGGGTGCGAAGCAACTGTGCTTCGATCAAGTCGATCTCGACACCGCCACGCGCTACGCCGCCGAAGATGCCGACATCACGCTGCAACTGCATCAATTCCTCGTGCCGCAAATCGAAGCACAGAGCGGTTTGCAGCACGTCTATCGCGACATCGAATTGCCGAGTATGCACGTGCTGTACACCATGGAGCGCAACGGCGTATTGCTGGACTGCAACCTGCTGAAAATCCAGAGCCGCGAACTGGGTGAAAAACTCATCGCGCTGGAAGCCAAGGCACACGAGGCTGCCGGGCAACCGTTCAACCTCAATTCGCCGAAGCAACTGAGAGAAATTCTGTTCGATAAACTGGGTTTACCGGTCAAGAAAAAGACGCCCAGCGGCGATCCATCCACCGACGAGGAAGTGCTACAAGAGTTGGCGCTCGATTACCCGCTACCAAAAATCCTGCTCGACTATCGCGGCATGGCGAAACTCAAATCCACCTACACCGACAAACTGCCGCAGATGGTTGACCGGAAAACCGGGCGCGTCCACACCAGCTACTCGCAAGCCGTCGCGGTGACCGGGCGGCTCGCCTCCAGCGACCCCAATCTGCAAAACATCCCGGTGCGCACCGCCGAAGGCCGCCGCATCCGCGAAGCGTTCATCGCGCCGCCCGGCAGCCGCATCGTCTCCGCCGACTACTCGCAAATCGAATTGCGCATCATGGCGCATTTATCCGGCGACGCGGGCTTGTTGCGGGCGTTCGCCAACAACGAAGACATCCACCGCGCCACCGCCGCCGAAATTTTCATGATCGCGCCCGCCGAGGTATCCAGCGAACAGCGCCGCTACGCCAAAGTCATCAACTTCGGCCTGATCTACGGCATGTCGGCCTTCGGCCTGGCCAAGCAGCTCGGCATCGAGCGCAGCGCGGCGACCGCCTACATCGACCGCTACTTCGCGCGCTATCCCGGCGTGGCCGATTACATGCAGCGCACCCGCGAACAAGCCAAACAGCAAGGCTATGTCGAGACCGTGTTCGGCCGCCGTTTGTGGTTGCCGGAAATCAACAGCAGCAACGGCATGAAACGCCAGGGCGCCGAACGCGCCGCGATCAACGCGCCGATGCAGGGCACGGCGGCCGACCTAATCAAACTCGCGATGATTGAAGTGCAGCGCTGGCTGGAACAGGAAAAACTGCATAGCCGCCTGATTATGCAGGTGCATGACGAGCTGGTGCTGGAAGTGCCGGAAGCCGAGCTACATTTGATTGAAGAAATGCTGCCAAAATTGATGTGCGGCATCGCCGAGTTGCAAGTGCCGCTGCTGGTGGAATTGGGTATGGGAAAAAATTGGGATGAAGCGCATTAAATATGCAGGATGGGCGGAGCGCAGCGCAACCCATCGCCAATGTTGGGCAATGATGGGTTGCGCTGCGCTCCGCCCATCCTACGCGGTCTAATGAGGTTTTATGTTACTTCCTGTCCTGTTTGCCATCGTGTCAAGCATAGTGCTCGTTTCTGCTGGAGGGGTCTTCTATAAAAAAGAGAAATGGAAGGCGGGCTTGCTCCTCATTTTAGGTGAGGTATTGATATTCCTTTCCATCTACTCCGTAAGAGCTCCGTTCTCGTTATTGAGGGACGGTGAAATGCGCAATGCCGCTTACGTTGTTGATTTCAAGCTGGACGATGCAGATGGGAAAACAATAATACTGTTTGTGTCCGATGCAAAAACAGGGGGAGGGCGCGTTGCCGCTTTGTCCAAATACCCTCCTGATGGATACCGGGAAGTCCAGTCGCGCGACAGGCTGCCGTTGCTGCTTAATGAGAGCCTTATACGCTCGCCGCCGCCGAACAAGTAATTGATTGGGCCCGTGCCAGATGGAGCCGGACGGCGCGCTGTTCGTCGGTACGCGCGGTTCCAGGGTTTACGCGCTGCCCAACCGCAGCCTCGGCAAGCGTGCGGAACAGGCCATTGTTATCGCCGACGATCTCGACACGCCGAACGAGACGCCCGCCAAGTCGCTGGTTAAATCGCGCCCTTACAAAAATAAGGGAGCTGGAATTTTCTAAAATACCGTTTATAAAATACACCGCACCAACCAAAACCCTCCCCCTTCCCCGCTTGTGTGAGAAGGCTGTGATGGGGGATGGAACGAATACCTGAGGCGCGATTGATGGTGCTGAGCACCCGGCTTCAGAACGCCCGAAGCTTGACCAGTGTCCCGTCCCGGTTAAATGCAAGAAAGTTGCCGACCTTACCTTTTTTGATATCCTCGACCATTGTTTTCAGCGGTTGTTCGGCTTCGTCGCTGTTTGGCTCTGCCGCAGATTTTGTGGACATGCTGGCCACAAACACGATATCCCAGCCCATTCCTGTCTGGCGGGATTCCTCGACCAGGCCGGCAAAATCATTCAGTTCGCCCGGTAATTTATCGACACACATTACCGGCGTCAGCGTGCCGCCCTCCCGGTCTTTAAAACGCTTTTCCTGGTCGCTGGTGTGGCCGCCCGGCAATTCGGCCCTGGTAAATACAAACAGGAGGCGCTGGGGCTCGGGCTGCCGGTTCGCGGCAAGCAATAAATCTTCGTAACTGGATATATTCACAACACACTGCCCTTTCGATGACAAAATTAAACGATTCCGGATGGCCGCCGCGGCGCCTACCCGCACTCAACGCTACCCTTGCACGATCTGCATACTGATCCCCAACGTCTTCCATTGCTTCACTTCTTCCCGCAGCGCGGTTTCGGTCAGTGGATTTTGCGCCAGCCAGCCCGCGTCGACCGAGAGGTGGAACTTGGTGCCGCTGAAACGTCCGCGCAAGGCGGGCAAATCGCTGTCGTGGCGGTTGCGGTAGAACAGCACGGCAAGACGCAGGCTCATTGCCAGCGCGCAGTCTTCGCCATTTCCCAGTTGCCCCTGCAGTTTGTCCAGGCTGCCGCGGTGCGCCAGCGCCAGCAGGCTCAGGCGCGCTTGCTCCTTTTTTGAAAAGCCCGGCATATCGGCGTTGGCGAGGATGTAGGCGGTGTGCTTGCGGTAGCCGCTGTGCGCGACGCTGATGCCGATTTCGTGCAGGTTGGCCGCCCAGCCGAGCACCTGCAATGCGGCCTCGCCGGCTTCATCGCCGAGAAATTGCCGCGCGAATATGCGCGCCAGTTTCGCCACGCGTCCGGCCTGCCCGGCGTCGACACGGTAACGCTGCATGAATTGCCGCACCGTGACGTCGCGCACGTCGTTGTCGTGAAAACGCCCCCACAAGTCATACAGCACACCCTCGCGCAACGCGCCGGGCGCGGGCTGCATCTGCCCGATTTCCAGCTCGCAAAAGGCGGCATACATGATGGCAAAACCGCCGGCCAGCGCGGGCGTCCGATCAGGCCGCAGGCCTTGCAGATCGAGCTGTTGCACATCGCCGACCTTGAGCAGATGGGCGCGCAACCGGTCGAGCCCTTCGCGGGTAATGCCGTTCTGGCTATAACCGTTCAACAGCAATATTTCGTTTAACACCTTCGCCGTGCCGGATGAGCCGAGCGCATGTTTCCATTGCCCCTTGTAATCGGCAGCGATGGTTTGCAATTCATTGCACGCGGCCAGTTCTGCCTGCTTGAGATTCTGTTTTGTAATTTTGCCGTCCGGAAAAAACTGCAGGCTGTAACTGACGGAACCCATGTACAGGCTTTCCAGTTTGAGCGGGGTGAGCCCGTTGCCGATAATGAATTCGGTGGAGCCGCCGCCGATGTCCATCACCAGCAGGTTGTCCTTCGATTGCGGCAAGCCGTGCGCCACGCCGAGATAAATCAGGCGCGCTTCCTCAAGCCCGGCGATGACGTCGATGGGAAACCCCAGGGTGTGTTCGGCTTGCGGAATGAAGTCGGCCGCATTTTTCGCCACGCGCAGCGAGTTGGTGCCCACCGCGCGCACCGCTACACTTGGCAGGCCGCGCAAACGTTCGGCAAAACGCCCCAGCGCGGCAAGCGCGCGCTGTTGCGCTCCGGCATCGAGGTATTTTTCGGCGGTTAAACCGGCGGCAAGGCGCACCGGCTCGCGCAATCCGTCCAGCATGTAAAGCTGGTCGTTCTCCACCCGCGCGACTTGCAGCCGGAAGCTGTTCGACCCCAGGTCTACAGCGGCAAGGATGGGTTGGTGTTGCACTACTTCTGAACTTCGCGTTCGATTTCGTCTATCGTGACATGGCGCACGTCGCGGCCCTTGACCATGTACACCACGTACTCGGACATGTTTTTGGCATGGTCGCCGATGCGCTCGATCGCCTTCGCCA
>SCPW01000378.1 GCA_004298605.1 Gallionella sp. | reverse complement strand
GCCTGGGTCACCGGTGTGCCGCTGGCCTGGCTGGCGATCATCACCACTGCCGCCGCCTACGAAAAAATCATGAGCGCGGATGTGCGCATCGGCTTCTTTGCCGCCGCCAACGACATGGCCGCCAAGCTGGCGGCGGGCACGCTGCCACCGGCAAAGGCTGCGGTCGCGCCGCAATTGATTTTCAACCAGCAACTCGATGCGTGGCTGACGCTGTTCTTCGTTGCGGTGCTGTGGGTGGTGATTATCGACATGCTGCGGATGTGCGCACGCCACCTTCAAAACAAGCCGGTGCAGCCGCTGTCCGAAGCGCCGCACGAGCCGAGCCGTCTGGTCGAAAACTGGGTGAGGGACTGACGTGCTGCGCAAAACTTGGCAAATCATCCGCCGCCTTTCCGGCGACGACGCCTACGAGCGTTACCTGCGCCACCATGCCGAAAAACATGCGGATGAAACTGCGTTAAGCCGCAAGGAATTTTTCAGGCGCGAACAGGAACGCAAGTGGGACGGGGTACGGCGCTGCTGCTAAAAAACTCCGGCATTTATCGCGTTTTGGTAAAATTGTCGAGAAACTTTACACCTATTTCCAACCATCTCTCATATAGGATTGAAAAATAATAAATAAAAATAGTTGGCACAGTAATTGCTGCGCTACGCATCGAGACTTGAGGCGTTTGAACTGCGGGATTGTTCCATCCGTAAAAATCTGCTGATATTTAAACGAAGAGGGAGGTAATAATGAAAAAGGTAATTTTGAAGAAAAATCTTCTATCCAGTTTGGCATGTGGTCTTTTCCTGCTTGGGTTCGCCGTATCCGGCAATGCAGTAGTTATCAATTTTGATGACCATCCTGATGCGGCACAGGGTAGTTATGGCGCGATCGGTTCGAATTACCATGGGTTCGATTTCGGGGCAACTAACGGCTTCAACCGCATGGATTGGGTAGATACTGTCGCCAGCAGTTGGCCTTTCGGTGCCCACAGCGGTGACTTCACCATGCTTAACAATTATGGCGGCGATGCGCTCATAACGCAGTCCGGCGGTGGTGCATTCACATTTACCGGCCTGTGGATAGAGGGATGGGGAAATTATGTACAGAATGGTTATCTCGAAGGTTTCTTGGGCAGTGTTTCACAGTACAGCACGTCATTCATAGCCGGAAGCACATTCGGCTATGTGGCGGGATCGTCTATTTTGATCGACCAGTTGCGCATCCATACTGACCAAAACTTCCTTGTGGATGATTTAGAATTAAACGGGCACAGCCAATCTGTTCCCGAACCCGGCACTTTGCTGCTGTTGGGTTTCGGCCTTGCCGGGTTGTCTGCCTTCAGGAAAAGGTTTGCGCTGAAGTAGCCGGGGCAAGGCAATGGGCGGCGGGGATGATTTCCCTCCGCCCTTTTTATTTATTTTCATAAACCCGTTGAGCTAATCCGGCGGCGGCGTGATCTTGATGATTTCCTCCGGCGTGGTCAGTCCCGCCGCGACTTTTTCCGCCCCGCTCAGGCGCAGCGGTTTCATGCCCTCGCGCCGCGCCAGCGCCTTGATCTTGGCGAGTTCGGCGTCATTGACTATCAGCTTTTTCATTTCCGCGCCGAGCGGCAGCATTTCATAAATGCCGGTGCGCCCGCGATAGCCGGTCATGCGGCATTCGAGGCAGCCGGTGGCAACGTTCACCTGCGCGGGTTTGGCGGCTTTCCACGGGCTGACCAACTCCTGCCAAGTCTCTTCGCCGATTTCTCCCGCCGTTTTGCAATGCGGGCACAACGTGCGAGCCAGGCGTTGCGCCATTACGCCCAGCAGCGTCGAATTGAGCAGGTAGGCGGGCACGCCGAGTTCGAGCAGGCGCGTGATGGCGGAAGGCGCGTCGTTGGTGTGCAGCGACGACAGCACCAGGTGGCCGGTGAGCGCCGCCTGTATCGCCATTTCGGCAGTTTCCATGTCGCGGATTTCGCCCACCATGATGATGTCCGGGTCTTGCCGCAGCAGGGTGCGCACGCCATCGGCGAAGTTCAAACCGATGTTGTGTTGCACCTGCATCTGGTTAAACGCCGGCTCGATCATTTCGATCGGGTCTTCCACCGTGCAGACGTTCACTTCGGGCGTGGCGAGCTGTTTCAGCGTGGAATACAGCGTGGTGGTTTTGCCGGAACCGGTCGGGCCGGTCACCAGAATGATGCCGTTCGGCTGGCGCGTCCAGCCATTCCACAGCGCGATCTGTTCGCGCGTGAAACCGAGGTCGGCAAAATTTTTCACCAGGATTTCCGGATCGAAAATCCGCATCACCAGCTTTTCGCCAAAGGCGGTCGGCATGGTGGAAAGGCGCAGCTCGATTTCGTCGCCATCCGCGCCCACGGTTTTGATGCGCCCATCCTGCGGCCTGCGCTTCTCCACCATATCCATGCGCCCCAACAGCTTGATGCGGTTGGTGATGGCGTTGGTCACCGTGGAAGGGAGCTGGTAGACCTGGTGCAGCACGCCGTCGATGCGGAAACGCACGATGCCGATATTGCGGCGCGGTTCGAGATGAATATCGCTGGCGCGTTGCTCGAAAGCGTACTTGAACAGCCAGTCCACCAGCGTCACCACGTGCTGCTCGTTGGCATCCAGATTCTTGTTCTTGCCCAGCTCGACCAGTTGCTCGAAATTCTGCACACCGATGATTTGCCCCGCCTTCGCCTTGTTGGCGAGCTGCACCGAGTTGGCGAGGCTGTAGATTTCCGGCAGATAACGGTTGATGTCGGGCGGGCTGGCCAGCACCAGCTTGATTTTCAGGTTGAGGATGCGCTCCAGTTCCGCCACCCAGCCGGTGAGGAACGGCTCGGCGGTGGCGATGGTCACCTCGCCCTCGCCGATCTTGACCGGCATGATCTTGAGGCGTTCGGCGTAAGATTTGGAAACGACATGCGCGATACCGCCAAAATTCAGTTGCAGCGGGTCGATGTGAAAATACGGCATACCGATACGCGCCGCCAGCCACTCGGTCAACAATTCGGCGCTGAGCAATTTTTGGGGGGGCAGCAAGCTATGCCATTTCTGTTCGCCGATCACCACCAGCGGATGCACATGGTCGGCCTTATGGTTTTTTTTAAGCTTTTCCGCTTCGGCCGACAACACCATGCCGTCCTGCAACAGCAGGTTCAGCAGTTCGCCCAGCGTCAGCTTGTGTTCGTGTGCCTGTGGCATGGGGGGCGTTCCTTTGTCCATATCGTGCCATCCGGATAGAATGGCGCAAGTCTAATGGCTTATAAGTCAGAGGGGAAATGCTTTGTGTGCGGCATCGGTTGTAGAATAACGAACCCCTGGCGGGCAGCTTTGGCAAACCACTATTTTGAGGAGAGCGGTTATGGGTTTATTTGAAAAGATACTGGGGCCAAAATCAAAATACAACAAGGATCTGCCCTATACCTATGAAGCCAGGATCCGCATCCTTGAAGGGAGCGAGGAATTCAACTCCTACTTCTCGGACACGATTTGCGGCCTGGTGGAATATCTGCACCAGCACGACATAAAACCCGATGAGGTACAAATCATCGAGGTTTACCAGAAACAGGAGTTTCCGATAGACGCGAAACTTTTCGCCACGCCCGATCACCAGTGGCTTTTCAAGCCGGATATATGCCGCGCATTCGAGGAGCACTACAAAGGGCATATCCGGGAAAACACCTGCTCGTTCGATGACAGGGATTGCAAGGGCAGC
>SCPW01000049.1 GCA_004298605.1 Gallionella sp. | reverse complement strand
TCGCATGTGATGCACATCGTCTCCAACGTCGAAGCCACCCTCAAACCCGGCCTGAATGCGATGGACGTGCTCAAAGCCACCTTCCCCGCCGGCACGGTGAGCGGCGCGGCCAAAGTGCGCGCGATGGAAATCATCGACGAGCTGGAACCCAGCAAACGCGGCATTTACGCGGGCGCGGTGGGCTATCTCGGCTTCAACGGCGACATGGATCTGGCGATCGCGCTGCGCACCGCCGTGGTCAAAGACAATATGCTGTACGCGCAAGCTGGCGCCGGCATCGTCGCCGATTCCGTGCCCGACAGTGAATGGATGGAAACGCTGAACAAGGCAAAAGCGGTGCTGCGCGCTGCTGAGATGGTGCTGGACGGGCTGGATGCGGAAGTACATAGGTAGGGCGGGTGTAACACAACCTGCTCTTGCGTAAGACAAAATTGCCAAGGAAAGCCGAAAAAGCGAGTATTTTCCACCGTTAAACACCCGTTAGCCTCTCATTAAACAGCTTGACAAGGGTTTTTCAAGTAGAACAAAATGCGCTTGTTGGTTGTTTTTAGTAATAAAACGAGTGGCATGTAGGGGTGCATGACCGCTGTTCTGAGATATTTTAGGGTGCGTTCGCACAATCAGTTTTTTGTTTTTCTGTTGCCAAGAAATTTTCTTCATTGCGTTTGAGCGGCAAATAAAGCATTGGCGCTTTGATTTGGGTTTTTTTGGCGGGGGTTAAAAATGTCGTTTGGTTTGTCTGCGGAAACGCGCGGGGTGTTAGTAAAAGTTTTGGGGCTTTTCCAGTTAGAAGATGTATTGGATAAAGACTATCAAGAAGTATCTTCAACTTGCGATGTGAACCGTGACAAAGTCCCTGTCTATGGGGATCGGAATAGAGGTTCTGTCCGCCTGAATACAGGACGCTTTTATACGTATGGTGAATATGAGGATCGTATTAACCGCGTAAAAGCCATTCCCTTACCTTAGCGCTTAGCAACCCATGGAAGTTTCTGCGGGCGTTGGTAATCGCCAAGTTTTTGCTGATGCTGAAATTCAGCAATTAAAAAAGCTCGCCGAGCTATACATTCAAGCGAAGGGTCTTATCCTTTATTCTGAGGAAATTGATCCTGAATCGCGATCAAATCTCCAGGTGATAAAAGAACTGCGCGACGCAAACGATCATCTTATGCGCGTTATTGCTGCGCGTTTTGCCGACAATCTTCCAAGTGGCGTTAATGATACACAAAGCTATTGTTTCAGAAATTTGGACAAGGCTATTGGGCACGTATATAGAGCTGCCTTTGATGCACTAGACGGAACGATTTTATCGCTTCGCGAGAAGGTTGCTAAAATTCTCGACGCATACCCACAAGAAGTCATAAGAGACGTAATACCAGAATATTGGAAAATCCGAGTCAGCTTGGATGAACTAACAAATCGTATTGCGGCCAATAGGGCGACCAAGGATGTTGGTGCAGATATTTTTTCGACCCTTGAACAGTATGTCCGTGACACTGAGCTGATAAAAAAATTCTATTCCCAACTTTTAAACGCGGTGCCCTCGTTGGATGAGTGTCAGACGCGTCGCGCGAAAGAGGCAGAAAGGGAACATAACCACCACTTTTGGATACATGTGAGAGCAGGTGTTCTATACAGCGTGATTGTTGGGCTATCTGTAGCCGCTGGTAATTATGCTTTAGATAATTTCTGGCCTAAGAAAATTGTAGAGGCTCAACAACCACCCGCCCAAAATCAACACGAGCCAGATGCTGGCAGTAGAATTGCTCCCGCGCCTTCCTCAAAGAATACTAAAGAAAAATTAAAAGCACCATAAGGCGAAGCTTGTGGTGCTTTAATTTTTGCATCTATTCTTTTGCTTTTCTAATTTCCATGTACGCAGTCTGCGTAGGGCGCAATCATTATTACGCCGAATGAACTACGCTCTTCGACTGCGCTCGGGACAACTTATTGCACCCTACAAAAACAAAACATGCTGCGCCTAACCGAAATCAAACTGCCTATCGATCACCCAGAAGGCGAAATCAGGGCTGCAATCCTCAAGCGCCTGGGCATCGGCGAAACCGAACTGATTAGTTTCACCGTATTCAAGCGCGGCGTGGATGCGCGCAAGCCGCACGCCATACTGTTCACATATACGCTGGATGTGGCCGTGCGCGATGAAGCGACAATTCTGGCGCGATTCAAGAACGATACGCACATCGGCATCTCACCCGATACCCGCTACCACTTCGTCGCACAGGCTCCGCAGAATCTACCCTCAAGACCAATCGTAATCGGCATGGGACCGGCTGGCTTGTTTGCCGGATTGCTGCTCGCGCAGATGGGCTTCCGCCCGCTGATCCTGGAGCGCGGCAAGGCGGTGCGCGAGCGCACCAAGGACACTTTCGGGCTGTGGCGGCAGGGCGTGCTCAACCCGGAATCCAACGTGCAGTTCGGCGAGGGCGGCGCGGGAACGTTCTCGGACGGCAAACTGTATAGCCAGATCAAGGATCCGCGTTATCTGGGCAGAAAGGTGCTGGAGGAATTCGTCAAGGCGGGTGCGCCGGAAGAAATTTTATACGTCAGCCATCCGCATATCGGCACGTTCCGTCTGGTCGGCATGGTGGAGAAAATGCGCGAAACGATACAGGCGCTGGGTGGCGAGATACGCTTCGAGAGCCGTGTGGATGACATCGAAATCGCCGATGGTCGGGTGCGGAGCGTTGCGCTTGCCAGCGGTGAACGCATCGCCACCGATCATCTGGTGCTGGCGGTCGGGCACAGCGCGCGTGACACCTTCGAGATGATCTATAAGCGCGGCATCTATATCGAAGCCAAGCCTTTTTCTATCGGCTTTCGCATCGAGCACCCGCAATCGTTGATCGACCGCAGCCGCTACGGCAAGAACGCGGGCAACCCGTTGCTCGGCGCAGCCGATTACAAGCTGGTATACCACGCCAGCAACGGGCGTTCGGTGTACAGCTTCTGCATGTGCCCGGGCGGTACGGTGGTCGCCGCCGCTTCCGAGCCGGGGCGAGTGGTCACTAACGGCATGAGCCAGTATTCGCGCAATGAGCGCAACGCCAACAGCGGCATCGTGGTGGGCATTTCGCCGGAACAGGATTACCCCGGCGACCCGCTTGCCGGGGTGGAATTTCAACGCTATTGGGAAGCGCGCGCCTATGAGTTGGGTGGCAGCAATTACCGGGCGCCCGGCCAGTTACTCGGCGATTTTCTGGCGGGCAAGCCCTCCGCCAAATTCGGTGCAGTGCAGCCGTCCTACACCCCCGGTGTGCATTTGTGCGATCTGGGCAACGCCTTGCCCGATTACGCCATCGCCGCGATACGCGAAGCGCTGCCCGCCTTCGCGAAGCAGATTAAGGGATTTGATTTGCCCGATGCGGTGCTGACCGGCGTAGAAACGCGCACCTCTTCACCGGTGCGCATCAAGCGCAACGACGACGATTTGCAAAGCATCAACATCCAAGGCTTGTACCCCACCGGCGAGGGCGCGGGCTATGCGGGCGGCATACTTTCTGCGGCGGTGGACGGTATCAGGGTTGCCGAAGCGGTGGCGTTGAGTATGATGCGCACAAGTGGCGAATAGATTGGAATGATAAAAACCGATCATGAAACCTTCCCCTTCCCCGACAGCCTCTGGCAAACCGCTAATCCAGCCATATGCGGCGCTGCGAAATTTTTTACGCGCCTTGCATTTGGGCGAACTCTAAATTTTTAGAGGCGCCCTTAAGTAAATCTGTTTGCCCGTGATAAACTCCGCGCCGAAGCTGGCCAGACAGTCGCCGCGCCCGCAAGGGCGGGGAGGAAAGTCCGGGCTCCACAGAGCAGAATGCCGGTTAACGACCGGACGCCGCGAGGCGATGAACAGTGCCACAGAAAATAAACTGCCCAAGTCCCGACTTCGCCGCTCGCAAGAGCGGCAAAGTCTTCAAGAAGAGCAGCGGTGCAAACCGTTGCGATGATTGAAAGGGAACGGTGAGGGTGAAACGGCGGGGTAAGAGCCCACCGCGGACGTGGTAACACGGACGGCACGGTAAACTCCATTCGGAGCAAGATCAAATAGGCTGACCATGGCGTTGCTCGCGTCGTCAGCGGGTAGATTGCTTGAGCGTCAGGTAACGAAACGCCTAGAGGAATGACTGTCCACGACAGAACCCGGCTTATCGGCCAGCTTCACCTTTCAATGTATTTTTCTTTTCTCCCAAACCTGTAGGGGCGCGATTCATCGCGCCCCTACAGGTTTGTTGCCCGATTGCCCCATATTCGAGCCGATTCATGCACCAAAGTAATTCATTGACGCACTGGCCCAATCAGTTATTTACTGGGTTACATTCAAAACCCTTTGAATAAACAGGAATAAAGCGGAAATCAGAAGCCTGGCACGACTGTTGCTCAAGCAAGGCATATGCAAGCTAAGGGCTCGTAAATGAATAACATGGACTTACGAGCCCTAATGGTCGGATGCCGTTTTTACTGCGAGGAATATATGACAACCACGAAAAAGACAAAGCTGGTCGTAATCGGCAACGGCATGGCCGGGATACGCACGCTGGAGGAATTGTTCAAGCTTGCCCCGGATATGTACGACGTTACCGTGTTCGGCGCCGAGCCGCACGGCAACTACAACCGCATTCTGCTGTCGCCGGTGCTCGCCGGGGAAATGACGATCAAGGACATTATGCTGAACGATGTCGATTGGTACGCGCAAAACGGCATCACCTTGCACCTGAACAAGACGGTGACGCAGATCGACCGCGTGCGGCGCAAAGTGATCGCCGCCGACGGCACCGAGGCGGACTATGACCGCCTGCTGCTCGCCACCGGCTCCACCCCGTTCATGCTGCCGGTGCCGGGAAAAGATTTGCCCGGCGTGGTCGCCTACCGCGACATCAAAGACACCGACGACATGATAGAAGCCGCGCAGCATTACCGCCACGCGGTGGTGATCGGCGGCGGGCTGCTCGGCCTGGAAGCGGCGAACGGCCTCAAGTTGCGCGGCATGGACGTGACGGTGGTACATGTGATGCCGTGGCTGATGGAACGCCAGCTCGACCGCACTGCCGCAGGCTTGCTGCGGCAATCGCTGGAAGCCAAGGGGCTCAAGTTCCTGCTGGAAAAGCAGACTGCCGAACTTGTTGCCGGAGAGTCGGGGCGGGTATCCGCAATCCGGTTCAAAGATGGCGGCGAAATTCCCGCCGATCTGGTGGTGATGGCGGTGGGTATACGCCCCAACACCGAACTGGCCGAAGCGGCCGGCCTGCATTGCAACCGCGGCGTGGTGGTGAACGACACGATGCAAACTTACGACCCGCGCATCTATGCGGTGGGCGAATGCGTGTCGCATCGCGGCATCGCTTACGGCCTGGTGGCGCCGCTGTTC
The DNA here is from genome assembly GCA_004298605.1 of Gallionella sp. GTDB lineage: Bacteria > Pseudomonadota > Gammaproteobacteria > Burkholderiales > Gallionellaceae > Gallionella. The sequence goes on along the minus strand of SCPW01000049.1, from coordinate 313 downwards.
GAGCAGGCCAAGGTGTGCGCCAACCATCTGGCGCAGTTCGGCATCAGCCGCTATACCGGCTCGGTGACATCGACCAAGCTCAAAGTGACCGGAATTGACCTGTTTTCCGCCGGCGATTTTACGGGCGGCGAGGGCACGGAGGAAATCGTGCTGAGCGACCCGTCCGGCGGCGTTTACAAAAAACTGGTGGTCAAGGACGACAAAATCGTCGGCGGCGTGCTGTACGGCGATACCGCGGATGGTTCCTGGTATTTCCAGTTGTTGCGCGACGGGCAGAACATCCGCGAATCGCGCGACCACTTGATGTTCGGCC
>SCPW01000377.1 GCA_004298605.1 Gallionella sp. | reverse complement strand
CAACTGCCGACATCGTTCCAGCCGATATTGCAGGGCACAAGCGATACGCGGCTGGATTTTTCGAGCACGCCGTAGTCGATGGAAATGGAAGGCATGGCGGCGAAGTGCTTTTCGACGGCTTGCTGGAATGTCCCTGCGGCCCGGCTCTCGGCGATGATGTTTTGTATCACTTGGTACACTGCGGGCAAGTGCTGCTGAATCTCTGCGAGTATCACCGATGCGCGCCAGACGAACATGCCGGAATTCCAGTAGTAGCCGCCTTCTTCCAGAAAACGTTCGGCCTTGGCATGATCGGGTTTTTCGGTAAAGCGTTCGACCTCGCATATTTTATTCATGCCGCGAATTCCCCCCACCCCCCCTTTGTCAAGTGGGGAACAGCGGTGAGCTTTAATGTAGCCAAAGCCGGTATCGGGGCGGGTGGGCCGGATGCCGAAGGTGACGAGCTTGCCGCTTTCGGCAGCTTCGATTGCAGTACCCAAATCATCGCGGAATTGCGCTTCGTCCCTGATAACGTGATCGGCGGGCAATACGACCATGACCGGGTCTGCGCCATCAGCCATCAGGCAGGCGGCGGCCAGCGCGATGGCCGGGGCGGTGTTGCGCCCGACGGGTTCAAACAGGGTGCGGTAGCGCGACAGTGCATGGTAGGCCTCGCCCTTGGCGTGCGATTCCTGCGTGACGATCAGGACGCTCCCGGCGCCGATGAGCGGAAACAGGCGGTCGATGGTCGCTTGCAATAACGATGCGTCGCCGTCCAGCGACAGGAACTGCTTGGGGAGGTGCTGGCGCGAGAGCGGCCACAGGCGGCTGCCGCTGCCACCGGCGAGAATGACGGCATGAACCTGGCTGTTACTCATAGCTGTTCCCCAGCAAACCTTTTTGCTCCGCTTCGCGCTTCAGTTCCTCTATTTCCGCGCGCAGCCGCTCGTATTCCTGCATGTTGTATTTCAAGCGGGAACACCGGGTTAGTAAAGCGCTTGGTTGACTTTGCCCAACTCATCTTCGCCCAGTGAACCTGTTGCAGCTTTCAGGCGCAGTTGGCTGAGAAGGTAGTTGTATTCGGCTTGGTACAGGTCACGGCGGGTCAAATAAAGCTGTTGCTGGGCATTCAGCACATCGAGGTTGGTGCGCACGCCAACTTCCTGACCCATTTTACTGGCCTCCAGGACGCTTTCGCTGGAGACGAGCGCCTGTTGCAGCGCCTTGACCTGGGCGATGCCGCTGACCACGCCGAGATAAGCCGTGCGGGTTTGCAGAGCAACCTCGCGGCGGGCGTTTTCCAGTTCCTGCCTGGCGCGGTCGCGGTTGGCCTGCGCTTCGCGCCATTTGGATTGGGTCGCGCCGCCCTGGAACAGCGGCAGGCTCAGTTGTACGCCGATGCTCTTGCTGGTGTTGTCGCTGCCCACGCCGAAGCTGCCGCCGTTGGCGTAACTGCTGGAATAATTCGCCACCAGATCCACCGTCGGGTAGTGCCCGCCATAGTTGCGCGCGACTTCCTTTTCGGCGATCTCCGCCCCCGCCTGCGCGACGGCAATTTGCAGGCTGTCAGACTGCGCATTGTCCACCCACTTTTCCATATCGGCGGGTTGTGGCGATTCCAGCTTGAACTCCTTGCCGAGATGTTTAAGGTCTTTCGGCATCGCGTTGATGAGTTGTTGCAAAGTGTGGCGTTTGATTTCCAGGGCGTTCTGCGCGGCGACCTCCTGCGCGACGATCAGGTCGTGGCGCGCCTGCGCCTCGTGCGTGTCGGTGATGGTGGCGCTGCCCACTTCGAAGTTGCGCCTGGCCTGTTCCAGTTGTTCGGAGATGGCGGTTTTTTGCGCCCCGGCAAGCTGTACGCTGTCCCGGGCGATCAGTACGTCGAAATAGGCTTGCGCGACGCGCAGGATCAAGTCCTGTTCGGCGATTTTGAATTGCGCTTCGGTTTGCGCGACCTGTAATTCGGCCTCGGTGTACGCCAGCCAGTTTTGCTGGCGGTACAGCGGCTGCACCAGATTGACGCTATAACCGTGGCTGTTGTAGCTGTAGCTCCCGCCGGGCAGGACGGTCGCGCCGCGATATTGGGTGGAATTGTCGTTGAACGTGTTGTTCGCGCTGAGATTGATGTTGGGCATCAGCAGCGAACGGCCTTGCGGCAGCTTTTCCTGCCCGGCTTGCCGCGCGGCGCGCGCGGCGAAAAACACCGGATCGTTCGCCCGCGCGGCGCGGAAAGTTTCCAGCAGGTCGGCGGCCTGCGCCCAGTCGACCGCGCCAAGCAACGTCACCAACAAAAGCGGTTTTAGTTTCATCAGTTTTCGCATAATAGTCATGTTAGATTTTGCTGGTACCCTGGCTTGCCGCCGCGTTGCGCAGTCCCTGTCGGACGTTCAGAACGCGAACCGCTCCGGTTGCTCGGCATTTTGCAACGGTGCGACGCAAGCCTCCATGATGTTGACCGTCTCGAACGTCTCCGGCGCAATGCGGGTAATCAGCTTGGCCTCCATCACCGGCGCATCACCCACAATCGCAAACAAACGCCCGCCGATATTCAGGCTGTTCTGGAATGCTTCGGGTAACACCGGCGTGGAACCGGTCAGCACGATGGCATCGTAACCCGCGCCGTGACCCCAGCCATGGGACGCGTCGCCCACCTCAAAAGTAATATTGTCACAGCGGTATGCCGACAGATTTTGTTTGGCCGATGCGCTCAACTCCGGCACGATTTCCACCGAGGTAACCTGCTCCGCCAGCGCGGACAGCAATGCGGTCAAATAGCCGCTGCCCGTTCCCACTTCCAGCACTTTATCGGTTCGGGTGAGATGCAATTCCTGCACGGCGCGCGCCTCCAGCTTGGGCTGCCACATGCTGGCCCCATAACCCAGCGGGATTTCCATATCGGCAAACGCCAGCCCTTTTTTATCCGCCGGAACAAAGTTCTCACGGCGAACATGCTTGAGCAATTCCAGAATCCGTCCCTCCAGCACTTCGCACGGGCGAATCTGCTGCTCGATCATATTGAAGCGTGCCAATTCCGTGTTTTGCATCTCACTCTCCTGAATTGCTGCGTTATGACTGCTTGGTTTGAATGGTCGCGTATTCTAGACCAGTATTGCAGCACACTCCAGCAGGCTCGACACAATGTGGCTGTCAACTTGCTTTTACCCCGCCTTTCCAGTACCTTGCGACCCTCGCTGGGGGTCTTCGCCGACATCGCAAATACAGGCGGAGTGAGATACACCCTTTGAACCTGCGCGGGTAATGCCGCAAAGGGAAGCTTTCTCCCTGATGCTTCCCGTTTTTTAGGAGCATCACAGATGAACGCCGATCCGAAATTTACCGCCACCGCACTTAACGCCCGGCAATTTGACGCCCAGAACTTTAACGCTAGTTCCGCGCATGTCGATGCGGCGGCGATCAAACCATTGCCGAATTCGCGCAAGGTGTATGTCGGGGGTTCGCGCCCCGATATCCGCGTGCCGATGCGCGAAATTTCGCAGGCCGATACGCCTGGCGGGATGGGTGCGGAGAAAAATCCGCCGATTTACGTGTACGACTGTTCCGGCCCCTACACCGACCCGGCAGCCAGGATCGACATCCGTTCCGGCTTGGCAGCATTGCGCGAAGGCTGGATTGCCGAGCGTGGCGACACCGAAACGCTAGACAAGCTTTCTTCCGATTATGGACAGCAACGCCTGAACGATCCCAAATTGGCGGAAATGCGTTTCAACCTCAAGCGCGCGCCGCGCCGTGCCAAACCCGGCAAAAACGTCACGCAAATGCATTACGCGCGCCAAGGCATCATCACGCCGGAAATGGAATACATCGCGATCAGGGAGAATCAAAAACTCGAAGGGCTTTCCGAGATGATGCTGCAACAGCATCCCGGCGAAAACTTTGGCGCGCATATGCCCGGCGGGCAAGCCCGCCCCCTCTCTCCTAGCTCTCTCCCGCAAGCGGGCGAGAGGGACGCAGTATCGCGTTGCGAGTCTTTGTTTAACCAGATCACCCCGGAATTCGTGCGCAGCGAAGTGGCAGCAGGGCGCGCCATCATCCCCGCCAACATCAACCACCCCGAAGTCGAGCCAATGATTATTGGCCGCAACTTTCTGGTGAAAATCAACGCCAACATCGGCAACTCGGCGCTAGGTTCGAGCATTCAGGAAGAAGTCGAAAAAATGACCTGGGCGATCCGCTGGGGCGGCGACACGGTGATGGATTTGTCCACCGGCAAGCACATCCACGAGACCCGCGAATGGATCATCCGCAACTCGCCCGTGCCAATTGGAACCGTGCCGATTTATCAGGCGCTGGAAAAAGTGAACGGCAAGGCCGAAGACCTGACCTGGGAGATTTTCCGCGACACGCTGATCGAGCAGGCCGAGCAGGGCGTCGACTATTTCACCATCCACTCCGGCGTGCTGCTGCGCTACGTGCCGCTGACCGCGAAACGCATGACCGGCATCGTG
>SCPW01000376.1 GCA_004298605.1 Gallionella sp. | reverse complement strand
GCTGCAAGGCGAATCCATCGGCACACTGCTGACCGCCCCAACTTCACCCTTGGCAGCACGCAAACAATGGCTGGCCGACCATCTGCAAGTGGCGGGCAAACTGGTGCTGGATGCGGGCGCGGTAAAAGCGTTGCGCACCAAGGGCAAGAGCCTGCTGCCGATCGGCGTCAAGGAGGTATTCGGCGAGTTTGAACGCGGCGCGGTTGTCGCATGCATCGGCGAAGACGGCAGCGACATCGCGCGCGGCCTGACCAACTACAGCGCCGACGAATCGCGGCGCATCGCGCGCCACGCCAGCCAGGAAATAGAAGTTTTGCTCGGATATGGTGGCGACGAGGAAATCATTCACCGTGACAACCTGGTTCTGTTGTGAAACAACAGAACCAGGTTGCGGCGTAGGCTAACTTGCGCAGCAAGTTAAGCCGCGTAGCGGCGACCGTAGCCACAACCACGCTGTTGTGAAACAACAAAAATAGATTGCGCAGTCATGTAAGGGCGCAATTTATCGCGCCCTCTTTCATTTCAGCAGACACATGTAATATCGAAGCTGAAGAGGGGCGCAGAAAATAAACCTAAAAACCTCAATTCAAGCCACAGAGAACACAGAGCACACAGAGAAATCAGCGGTGCTACATGTTTTTATGGCACACCAAAAAGGTGAATCAATTTCCGGAGTCAACCATTTGTTTTTACTCTGTGTTCTCTGTGTTCTCTGATGAAGCTACTAGCCATTCCACTAGGCCGCCAAAATACGGCAGCCAAGTGGCTGGTTATGTGGCTAACAGAGTTTTTAAGGATAAATGGCTCGGCGCATAACCTGACGAACAAAATTTCAGTAGCTTCACCAGACATAGAACTGGATGCTCCAAACGATGCCGATGACCGCCACCGCAGCGGCATAGCAAACAAAAGCGGCGACTTGACGCATGGTGCCGACCTCGCGCAGCAGGCCGAAACCCAGACGCAGCGACCACAGGATGCCCAGCCCGAGCAAAGCCCCGCGCGCCCAAGGCAGCCAGGGCAGCAGAACACCCTCGGCGCGCAGATGGTTCACCGTCATCATCGACAGCCCCAGAAACAGGCCGATGCCGGCCAGCGGCGTGAGCCCCATTGCCAGCGAGCGCCAGTCGGTGCGCGCGAGCCGCGCCGAGATGCTGACCAGCGCGAATACAAGCCCGCCCAACACAAGCGCAACGGCAACGATATAGGAGAGGATGGCCGCGCCGTCCAGCCAGGTAAAGACGTCGTTGGCTGCCGGGTAGCGGGTCAGCAGCCACCAGGCCGGGCTTTCTTCCAGCGGCCAGAAAATATCGCGCGCCACCAGCCATTCGGCGCTGCGCTGTTTGAGTTGGATGAATAAAGGGCTGACGGTCCACTGGAACGCGGCGACGGCCACGCCGAGCAGGCCGAAGATTAGCAGCACGGCTTCGGAGGTGGGCGCGGCTTGCTTGCCGGTTAAAATTTCCGCATTGACCGAACGCGCCGCCAGTTGCACCGCGTCCCGGTGGCCGCTGCAACGGCCGCAGGCGTGGCATTCGGATGCGCCGTCAAGGTGTTTTACGCCCAGCAGCGGGGCGCAATCCACCGCGCCAGTGCGGGCCGGGTAACGCTCCCACGATTCGCGGTCGACGCGGAAGTGGACCGGCGCAAGCCGCGCCAGCAAGGCGAACACGCCGGAAACCGGGCACAGGTAGCGGCACCAGACGCGCTTGCCTTTGCCGTACAGCCAGCCGACCAGCATGGCCGCCACCGTCGAGCCGCCGAGGATCAGCAGCGCCGCCTGGGGGTAATCATAAACGCTGATGAGCTGGCCGTAGATCGTGGTGAGGATAAACGCCAGCACCGGCCAGCCGCTCCAGCGCACCCATTTCGGGATGGCGCCGCCCCGGCCATGGCGGCTGGCAAATTCGGCCAGCGCCCCTTCCGGGCAAAGCACGCCGCACCAGACCCGCCCCATCAACATGATGGAAAGAATGACGAACGGCCACCAGATACCCCAGAAGGCGAATTGGGCGAACAGCGTCAGGTTGGTCAGGATGGTCGCGCCGGTTTGCGGCAGCGGCAGGAAGGCGGGTACGACCACCAGCGCCGTGTAGAACAGCACCACAAACCATTGCAACGCGAGAATGGCGCGGCGCTGGCGCTGCATCGCATCGCCCAGACGCGCCAGCGCGCCTTTGCGGGGGCGCGGCATGAAGTGGATGGTTTGCGTCGCCGCGTCCATGTCAGTGAGCCCTTAACCCGAATAGTTTATTAGAACAAAACACCTCGTGGGAGCGACCTCCAGGTCGCGATAATCGCGGTCGGGAGACCGCTCCCACAAGCGTTCTTTGTTCGGGTTTAAAAATGATGGCCCGGAAGGTATGGGGTAATCCCCCTTCTCCCGCAGGCGGGAGAGACCGTAGTCGCCAATTTTCGCCCGAATTGAACCCATGAACCGGAGGCAACAGGTAGGGCGGAAAAGCGTAGCGCCTTCCGCCGTATGAGAATCCCATTCGGCGGATAACGCTGCGCTCATCCGCCCTACGCCCTGTTTCATCCAGAAGGGGCGGGGATGAGGGTTTGCAAGCTTATTAAGAGCGTGATTCATACTCAACACCCCTCACCCCAACCCCTCTCCCGCCTGCGGGAGAGGGGCTGTACAGTCACCATAAGGTATAGGTTTACCAACACTTTGAATACACTCCCATGTCAGCGTACTTTCGCGGCGGGCGCACGACCCAGATATGCCAACCCACCCAAAGCCAGCGTCCAGAAAGCGGCGTAGGCGATCAGCAAAGTGCCCGAAGGGCGCGCCCGGTAGCCGAGAAAATCGGCCAGTATCCGCCCCGCGCCCTGCCTGTCGTCGAGCAGCGCGGAAGCGTCCCAGACCGGGTCGAGCAGCGGCGGCAGCCAGTCCAGCCCGATCATGCGGTCGATACCGGCGGCCAGCAGCGAACCGGCGATCAGCAGCAGCAGTATCTCGCTGGTGCGGAACAGCACCCGGTAGCTGAGGAAGCGGGCGCCACGGGCGATGATCCAACCGCTCGCCGCCGCGAGCGCGATGCCCGCCGCGGCCGCGCCGGCCAAGCCCAGCAGCGCCGCACCGCCCGCTTCCAGCCCGAGGCTATAGAGAAACATCACCGTCTCCGCGCCTTCGCGGGCGACCGCCAACGCGGTGACCGCGCCGATGCCGAGGATGCCGGAAGCGCGCGCCGCTTGCTCTTCCAGTTGCCGTTTCATCTGCCTGCCGTGGCGGCGCATCCAGATCACCATCTGCACGATCAGCGCGGCGGCGAACAGCACCATGCCGACCTGGAAAGTTTCCAGCGCCTCGCCTTCGAGCTGGCTCTGGGCGGCGAAAGTCGCGAAGCCCAGCGCCACCGCCAGCCCCAGCCCGGCCAGCACCCCAAACCAAAGCCCGCGCCGCAGCGGCGCGGGGTCGGGCTGGCGGGCGATCCAGGCCAGCAGGATGCCTATCACCAGCATGGCTTCCAGGCTTTCGCGCCACACAACAATCAGAGCATTAAGCATATCGGCACCTCATTTCGCGATCAGTAACATTTCGGAAGTTGACGGGTGGAACTCGTCGAAAAAGCGGTAACTGCCCGGCTTGAGCGAGTGGATAACCACGAAGGAACTGGCGCCGGGCGCCAGTTCCTTCGTGG
>SCPW01000375.1 GCA_004298605.1 Gallionella sp. | reverse complement strand
GGCAGCAATGAGAAGTTCGCCAAGGCGGCAAAACCGCTTGAAGTGCCGATAAACAGATCCCCATTCAGCATTAGCGTCAACTCGTGCCCCAGCCCCATACCGAAGATGCGCAGACTGGTGACATTGGGCAGATTCAGCAACTCGATCGGTTTTTCCTGCAGCCTTCCCAAGGCGATGAATTCGACCTCAGGATGCCTGCGCCCCGCATCTTTCAGGAAATCGTACCACTCGAGGAAGTCCGAATCGCGGGCATAGGAGTGTTCGCCGCCATAGCCCGCATCGAGCCTGCGCAAGCGCAAGTGGAACGGGACGATTTTTTTTCCGGCAAACCGGCGCGCAATGATTTCCTCGATATCCGGCACACACCCCAATGCGGGGCGCAACAGGGGGATGCCGCCCCGTTGGGCGGCGAATTCGTTGATGCTTTCGTGGGAATGGATATATTTGATGAAGTAGTTATTAAGCATCTCTTCGTTGGGAAGACACGTCTCGCGCACTGCCGCCTTGACCTGCGAAGGCAAGCAACGGTTGAACGCTTCGCGTACATAGCGGTTGCTGCGCAGCGCCTTGGAAAGTACGCGCCGGACTCTATTGAGCGTGCTTTCGGAGACACGGTACTCAAGCACACTTAGATAATCGCTGACCGCTTCTGCATTAACGGCATCTTCGGCGACCAGTTCCTGAAGTTTTTCAAGCAGGGCTTCCCGCTGGCGGAAGATATGGATGTTGCCCAACTTTGGGTGTGTACCGAAAGCGCCATAAAGCTCACTGAAAAAAAGCTCGAAGTTTTGCGGGTTGACCAATCCGCGCTGGTAGATGCCGGCTGGGTATCGCTCGTCCGCACAAATGTAGATGTCAACCAGCTCCCGACCCATCTCTTCGCAGCGCATTGCCGTGCGGACGTTCCATGTCAGAACATCCCCCAGCGCATAGGGAAACAGCTCAAAATCATAAATGGCCGCGATACTGTTTTTTGTCACGATTTACTCACTTTGTACAATGCTTCGAAAAATTCACTCTGTACGCTGCACGGGCGGGAGTATAGTTTCCGCCAGTTTGCCGGGCATGGATAATCGCTTTCTTCCAGTTGCACGCCATCAAAAATGTTATTGGATGTGCGCCACTGTTTCATATAGAAGTGCCGCTTCGTGACCCGGCCAAGCTGCCAGAAATACCAGTCGATCTGCTCTTTACCCATCTCGCCGAACGATGAAATGTTCATGCTCAGGTCAAAATATTTTTCCGGCATCAGCGCGAGCTGATGCGGCATCAGGAATACGATGGAGGCGGCCTCGAGTTCTTCCCCGACGTCTTCATACCGGGCAAATTCCCTCGCCCTGAACACCCGGCGTTCCTTGAACACCGATGACAGATAGCGCTGGGCGATATACAGAGCCGGCGTGATGTCGACCATCACAACCCTGACATTGGGATTCAGCGACAGGATGACGTACGCATCCCGCCCATAACCCCCGCCGATCTCGAGCACCGTGTCGATGCGTTCGAACGGAACCGATTCGCTGATCGCATAATACTCAATCAGCGAATTGGCCAGATCCTGGGATATGTTCCGGCCTTCATGGGGTATCAGGATCGGATTGCCTTCTTCGGGTTCCTTGAGAGTCTCGAGGTGACGCCGTGTGTCGATCTTCTTGGCGTATTCCCATAGCAACAGGACAAAATAGTTGTAGCTGAATTGATCGGGGCACGGAAATCCGTGAACTTCGGGGATGGAACCAGCGGCCAAACGGCAGTTCTCGACCACCTCCGGGGCAAGCAATACCTCAGCAGCACGGATCTGCGGGTCGCTTTTCTGCACAAGAAAGTTGAAATAGTTGTTCCCGATGGTTCGCTTGAAGTTACTGTAACCAAAGGTCAGCAGTTGGTCATAGTTCTTGGTGGCCAAGGCATCCCAGCAGGCAGAGGGATTGTCGGCCACGCTGGCGGCGTTCGAGAAGAGCCCCAAGATCCGAACAAGGTCGGAAAAACCATTCGATCTATCAACGTCATTCAGAATCTCCGGCCAGTTCAGGACGCCTGCCATCTCGTTGATCGGCAGCCTCCCCCACTCCGTCTCCTGTTGCAGTATGAATTTCTCGTTGCTCAGGACATGGATTTTTTGGGATAACGCGCCGGCTTCCTTCTCCATGCTTTCCAGACGT
>SCPW01000374.1 GCA_004298605.1 Gallionella sp. | reverse complement strand
CGATGATCGACAGTATCCACGGGCCGGAACTGATGATGCCGGCATAAACATAGGCCTGCAATAAGCCCGAATAGCTCTGCTTCTTCAGCAGTTTTCTCAGCTCGAAACCGATTCCGGCCATGTCAGTGCTTTCTGGTAAAGCGCGCGGTAGTGCGCGAACATCATGTCCTGGGTGTAATACGCCTCGACGCGGCGGATGCCGGCTTGGCTCGCCGCCGCCCAGGCTTCGCGGTCGTTGAGCAGTTCCAGCGAGGCTTCCGCCAGCGCCTGCGGGTCGGCGATGCCGACGATGCGCCCGGCCGCGCCCAGAGCCCGATCCGCCTCATCCAGACCGTAAATCAACTGGCGGCAGGAGCCGACGTTGGTGGACACCGCCGGTACGCCCGCAGCGAAGCCTTCCAGAATCACCAGCGGCAGCGCCTCGCTGATCGAACTCAATACCACCAAACCGATTTGCGGCAGCAGTTCCGTCATGTTCCGGAAGCCGAGAAAGCGGACGTTGTCTTTTAGCCCCAGGCTCTCGACCAGGTTGCGGCATTCTTCCGCATAGGCCGGATCCTCGTCCTCCGGCCCGGCAATCCAGCCCTGCGCCCCGGGCAGGCGGTTGACCACCGGGCGCATGGCGCGGATGAAAGTCTTGACGTCCTTGATCGGCACCACCCTGCCGATCAGGCACATCACCGGCGGAATCGCCGCCGGACGCTGTTCGCGCAACGGCGCAAAGCGCGCGATATCGATGCCGTTGGGGATGTTTTGGGTGCGCTCGGGGATTGCCCCGTCCTCGATCTGGCGCTGGCGGTTGACCTCGTACAGCGCCACGATGTCGTCTGCGGCCTCGTAGCAGATCAGCCCCAGCGCCTGGAAGAAGCGGATCCACAACTGGCGGAAATAGGCGATTTCGCCCGGGTCGTGCTGGAAGATGTTGCGGTTGTCCTTGATCCACTGCGCGTGATACAGATCGATTTTGCGTTCCTTGGTGTAGATGCCGTGCTCCGACAGGATCAATGGCCTGCCGGTTTTCTGTTTGAGCAGCGCGCCGAGCAGGCCGGCGTAACCGGTGGAAACCGTGTGGTAGGCGCGCACCGGAATGAACCGCTCGGCCACTTCCGCCAGCATCCAGACCGGTGTGTGCATGGAGCGCACCGTCCAGAAATAATCCACGAACGACGGGTCGGTGCAGAAGCGTCGGTAGCCGCGCTTGACGATCTCCCATGCTTCCTGGCTGTAAAGGAATTCATCGTGGGCGAGGCGGCCGTTGCAGCCCAGTTCCCGCGCCAGCTCAAAAAACAGTTGCAGGCCTTCGGGGTGCTGCCCGGGCTTGCGGAAATAATCGTGCATTTTTTCAGCCTTGCCCAGCATTTCGGCGTTGCCGGGAATTTTGCGTGCCTGCGGCGCGGGCTGGCTGGCGCAGAGGTAGTGGGTTTCCAGATGTACCACGTTGTCCGGCAGATCGTATTTGGCGTTGCCGTAGTCCTCCGGCTGGCTGCCGATGAAAACCAGGGCGAAGCTGTATTCCGGGAAGGCGCGGATGACCTGGTTGACCCAGGACGACACCCCGCCCGAGATGTAGGGGAAGGTGCCTTCCAGCAGCAGCCCGATGTCGGCGCGTTCGGCGGTCGGCAGTTTCACAATGTTTTCTCCGGTGCGCCGCTGGCCCAGAAGCGGATGACAGTCTGCATTTTCTGCGTTATCTGGGTGGATGCGATTTTGTCGAGCATGGCGCGCACCGCCGCGTAATCGCGCCGTTCAAAAGCGAGTTCGGCCAGGTAGGGCAGCGCCCGCTCCTCCGGCAGGCCGCAGGCGACCGCCCGATCCAGCGCCGCCAGCGCCGCATCCGGCTGTTGCTGTTCCCGCAGCAACCGGCCTTTGAGGAACCACAGGCCGGGGTTGCGCGGCGCCAGTTCGAGCGCGCGGGCGAGGTAGCCGGTCGCCGTTTCCAGCGCGTGCAGGCGTAAATCGCCTTTGGCCAGGCCGGAATAGACATGCTCCCAGTAAAGCTCGGCCAAATGGCGCAGGCTGACCAGGCGCAGCGCATCATCACCGGTGCCGGCCAGCGTTTTCAGTTCGTCGTGGATTTTCGCGTTGATCTGCTTTTCCTTGGCATCGAGGATGCCGTAAGCGACCAGCCGCACATCGTCGGTGGAATCGTCCAGCATGTCGTGCAGCATCGGGCTCGCGATGTGCGCCGGAACGTCGCCGAGCGAGAGCAGCGCCTGCAGCCGCCGGTCGGTCGGGATGACGGTGTTGGCCAGGCGCGATTTGATTCCGCCCTGGCCGAACTGCGGGCTGGCATGATGGAGGGACAGGTCGAATTCCGGCAGGCTCACGTTGCCGAACGGGCGGTATGCGATCAGATGGGGCCAGTAAACCGAAACCAGCGCGGCCACTATCAGCCCGACCGGCCCCAGCACCGGGACGAAAAAGGAGAAGTTGAACAGCAGCCAGAGCGTCAAACGGCGCGTGGCGCGATAATACGCGGGCAGGTAATGCCAGGCGGACAGGGCCAGCGCCAGGCTCGCCAGGCCGTGCAGCAGCAGGAACCAGAGCAGCAGTGCGAGACCGTTTTCGGCCAGAAACAGCGCGGCGACAGCCGATGCTTCCAGCAGGATTGCGGCGAAGCCGAGCAGGATGGGGTGCATGGTTATTTCAGGGCTTCCGCCAGGGCGGCGTGCGGGTCTGCCCCGCCCAGGGCGACGACGCGGGGCGTGATGTGCAGGGTATCGAAATCGCCGCCCAGATATTCCCGCAGCAGGGTTTCGATGCGCATCAGATAGCCGTCCACCGCCGCCCGTCCGGCCAGCGGCATCAGCGTCAGCAGCACGGTGCGTCCGCCGGTGCGTTGCAGCCAGTTGATGTCCAGGCCGCGCTTGACGCGCGCGATGCGCGCCGCGACCTCCTCACCGGCGCCATCGCCGCACACGAACACCACGGCATGGCTGTCGATGCCGGTCGCGGCCTGCATGCGCATCATCCTGACAAATTCCTCGGCGAATTCGTAGGGCGCATCCGGGAACCGTGTCAGGAACGGGCGCACCCGGCCCGATACCGCCGCGCAGTCGGCGTAATACGCGAGCATGGCCGAAAGCATTTGCAGCGTTTCCGTGGTAAGTGCGAAAAACGGCATCCGGTTGACCACCACTACGCCAAGCACGACATCACCGCTGGTGACGATGGGGGCGGCGACCAGATTCTGGGTCGGCATGTTCTCCAGTTCGGCGGTGAGCAAATGCGCGAGCAGGCGTTTTTCCAAGGCATAAGCCAGCAGCGGGTCGGTGGGGTCAAGCTCGAAGGGCGTGCCGATCGCGGCGACGCGGCGATATTTTCCGCCGGCGGCGGGAACAAAAATCGCCGCGACTTCGAGCTGGCAGTGCTGCACGAGCAGGGACAGCAACGGCTCCGCCGCAGCCAGCGGGTCGTCCGCCGTTTTGTCCACCGTCAACTGGCGCAGACTGATGAGGGCGTCGCGCAAAGTCGCCGGTTTGGACAATAGCTCCTGCTCCATGCGCTCGTGCGACAGGCTGAGCAGCAGATGGCGCTTGGTGATGCGCGCCAGGCGTTGGTCCAGATACTGGTTGGTTTCTTCGGCGCGGCGCAGCCGGGTGCGCCAGGAGGCGCTGAATTCGCCGCAGATCATCACCAGGATCAGCCAGCCGAGAAAATACTGCTTGGGGAATTCGCCGGAAACGGGGCGTTGCGTATTCATGATCAGCCAGCCGCACAGCAGGATGACGGAAGACAGCACGCCGGGGCTGACGCCGTAGCGCAGCGCCACCAGCACCGGGGCGAACCACAGCCAGGGAAACAGGCTGCCCACCAGGAACGGATCTTCGTACCGGGCAAAAAACGCCAGCGCCAGCGCCCCCAGCGTAATCAGCACCGCCTCCGCCCACATCCAGCCGCCGGCGTGATGCGGGGTGGCCGCCGCACGCAGCCGGGCAAACGCGCCAAGAGGAGGTTCCTGGCCGTAATGCTTCGGTTTCATTCCGAATTGTCCATAGTAGGGGCGCGATTCATCGCGCCCTTTTTTCTTGCATGAATAAACCACAGGGCGCGATGAATCGCGCCCCTACAACGGCGTTGCCCTCCCAATGGGTAATCCGGGTTCATTGCAGTTTCGCGCTGGCCAGAAGTTCCTTGATCAGTTTCTGCGCCACCGCGCTCAGCGCCTCGCGGCTCCAACCGCTCTTTCCGCCGACCGCGCTCCATGCCACCGAGTTGTCGTTCAGGTCGATGATCTGGAGCGCGATGCCGACCGCCGGCTCGCCGTCGATGCCGACCTTGTAGCGCCACTCGTCCACCGCGCCGGTGACCGCGTAGCGCGCACCCTGCGCGCGCGCCCATTTCATCGCATCATCGACCACCTTGCGTTCCGCCGGGTCGAACAGCGTATCGGCGTTCAGCGTGGCCGGGTAGCGCGCCAGATCGGTTACGCCACGGCTGCGCAGCAGATTTTCGGTGATCGCCTCGGCGCGCAGTCCGGCTTGGGGTACGTCGGTGTGGTTGACGATGGGCAGCAGCACCCATTTCGCCTGACGGTCCAGCACCGGGCCAGACGACTGGTCGAGGGTGGCGCAGCCGGCCAGCCAAGAAACAATCAGGGACATGCAAATCAAAGCGATGAAACGTTTCATGGAAGCCTCCTCAATAGCGGTCTAGAAAATAATAGTAACGGAAAACCAGTTCGCGCGACAAACCGCTGAAACCGGCACCGGCGCGCGACTGGGAAAGGTACACGGTGGCGTGGTCGTGGCCGAACACGCTGGCGGCGATGCCGAGCAGCCCGCTGTAGCCGCCGCCGGACACATTGTTGTGGCTGGCGCACAGGTCGGCGTAAGGGCGCACGGCGCGGGTATAAGTGTAACGGTATGCTTCGCCGAAACCGGTGCAGAGCTGGCGGGAATCGGCATCGTCGGGCAGGAAGAAGGAAACGGCGGGCGTCAGCCCGTCCGGCGCCAGGGCGGCGCTGGCCGCATCGCTCGCGCCGTCGCGGTCGAAGCGGTAATGCGCGCCGCCCAGCCGTATTTTCCAGTCGGGATATTCGGTGCGGATGAGATGGCCGACTTCCCAGTCGAGCATCCGCCCGCTGCCCAGATAGCTGCCGCCCTGTGTGTAATAGCGCGCCCAGCGGGGTTGCAGGCGCAGGTATTCGCGTTTGCTGAAGGTGTAGAGCAGGGTGGCATCGAGCTGGTTTTTCATGCCTGCGACCCGCAGCGCGGCGGATTCCGTGGCGGCGGTGTGGCGCTCCGCGCCCAGATCGAGGTGCAGCCGCCGGTCGAGGGCGACGGCGTGGCTCAGGCGCAGCCCGAGGGCATCGTCGAACTCGCTGCGGCGCTGGAAGGTTCCCGCTGTTTTTCCCAGGCTGTTCGCCCACTTGAAGCCGATTTCGGTGAACCGGTCCGTTGCCGGGACGCCGGCCAGTGCATCCCGGTCGCCGCTTGCCTGGCGGGCGCCGGACAACCTGCCGGTCAGGCGCAGCGTCGGGGTCAGTGCGAGGTCGAAGGACATTTCCCGGGAGATGCCCTTGACCGGGCCGAAGCGTTCGGTTCTGAACTCGAAGCCGATGCTGCTGGCGGCGGGCAACGCATCTTCGGACAGGCGCAGGTGCAGCTCGTCGTCGTTCGGGCCCGCCGTCAGGCCGTCTGACGCGATGCTCTGGGCGTAGCGCAACTGGCCGGTGGCGCGCGCGGCGTCGTTGCGGTTGTAGATCGGCAGGCCATCGGCCTGCTCGGCGATCAGGCGTTCGAGTTTTTTCGTGTCGTTTTCGGCCAGCGCCATGCCGACCTCGCCCCACAGCGGTCGGGTCAGATTGCGGCCGTAACGCTGCCACAGCCAGGCTTTGGCGGCGGAGTTCTGTTCGTTCGACACGGCCCAGCCCAGGATCAGTTCAGATATCGCCGGGGTTAAAAAATTGCCTTTGCGAGCATCCGCTTCGCGGATTGCCTGCTTGACCCGCTTCACGTTTGTCCTCTCTCCCGCAAGCGGGAGAGAGTTAGAGAGAGGGGTTTCTTGCGGGAGAGGGAAACGATCCTGGCGCACGATCTCGCGCACCAGCGCCAGCGCGGGGTCTCCGGGGGCGTTTTGCAGCGCCAGGCGGGCGGCTGCCAGCATTTGCGGCGAGCCCGGTTTGCCCATGGCGGTTTTGCCGCGACGCAGTTCGCGCCAGGTGTGCTGGCGCACCCGCCAGGCCATGCCCGCCTGCCCCGTCCGTTCCAGCGCGTCGGCATAGTTGAGCAGCCACAGATAATCCTGGCCGGAATGCTTGAGCTGGCGCGAATAGAATGCGACCGCTTCGACCGGTCGGTCGAGCACGTGATGGGCGGCGGCAAAAACGCCCCAGTAGGCCGGGTTGTCGCGGGACAGGGGCAGCAGCCGCGCCAGCGATTCGCGCAGCGCCGCAGCCTCGTGGCGGTCGATCAAATACCACAGCAGCGCGATCTGGATGTCGGCGTTGCCGGGAGTCAGCGCCGCAGCCAGACGGTAATCCGCCATGGCTTCGCGGTGTAACCCGGCAACGCCGACATCCAGATCGCGCTGCTGTGGTATTTGATCGACCGCCACGAGGCTGCGGCGCTGCGCGA
>SCPW01000048.1 GCA_004298605.1 Gallionella sp. | reverse complement strand
CGATCTCGGCGGTCTCGCCGATCACCACGCCCATGCCGTGGTCGATGAAGAAGCGCCGCCCGATGGAAGCGCCCGGATGGATCTCGATGCCGGTCAACCCGCGCGCGATATGCGACAGGAAGCGCGCCAGCCATTTCAGGTTGGCGTGCCACAAAGTATTCGCCATGCGGTGCAGGACGCGCGCGTGCAAACCCGGATAGCAGGTCAGCACCTCAAAGGTATTGCGTGCCGCCGGATCGCGGTCGAATACGCTGGCGATGTCTTCTCTAATATTTTTAAACATCCGAATGCTCTTCCAGATAGCGTTTTTTAAGCCGCGCATTGTACCCGGTTGTCACGCTCAGTATGCCGCGCAGGATGTTGATCTCCTCCGGCTCCAGCCGCGCGCGCGCATACAAACGGCGCAGGCGCTGCATCAGGCGTGCCGGATTTTGCGTGGTGAAGAAGCCGATTTCGAGCAGGGTTTTTTCCATATGCTCAAACAACCCCTCCACCTGCTCATGCGGTGCAGGCCGGGTTTCCGGCGCGACCGGTATATCGCCTTGCGCCGCCACATTCAACTCGTAACCCATCACCTGCACCGCAGCCGCCAGATTGAGCGACGAAAAATCCGGGTCGGCGGGGATATTCACCAGCACCTGCGCCTTGCCCATTTCCTCGTTGGTCAGGCCGGACATCTCGGTGCCGAACAGCAACGCCACCGGTTGCGCGGCAGCCTGTTGCAGCAACAGCGGCATCGCCTCGCGCGGGCTCTTCACTTCGATGGAAATATCGCGCAGCCGCGCGGTCATCGCCACCGTGAACACCACGCCCTGCAGGGCTTCGTCGATGGAACCGCACACCACCGCATCGCGCAGCAGATCGTCGGCTCCGGCGGCCATCGCATCGGCCTGCGGATCGGGAAAATGCCTGGGATTGACCAGGTACAGATGGCGCAGACCCATGGTCTTCATCGCGCGCGCCGCCGCACCGATATTGCCCGGATGGGAGGTGTGGCTGAGAACGACCCTGATGTTATTTAGCATAGTTAAAAGCAGTCGTTAGTCATTAGTCGGTGCTGTCCGTTTCGCGGGTTTGGGTTTAACTAAAGACTAGCGACTAACGTCTAGCGACTGTTTTCATAAGTGTTAAAATACGCACTGAATTCCCCAGCTCATTAAAAAGGTCGTACTTATGCATCCCATGCTCAACATCGCGGTAAAGGCCGCACGTCGCGCCGGCAATCTGATTCATCGCTCCGCCGACAAGATCGATCACCTCACCATCACCCGAAAATCCCACTCGGATTTCGTCAGCGAAGTGGATCGCGCCGCCGAGCAAACCATCATCCAGACCCTGCTGGACGCCTATCCGACCCATGCGATTCTAGCAGAAGAGAGCGGCTCCCAAGGCGAGTCGGAGTTCCTGTGGATCATCGATCCGCTGGATGGCACGACCAATTTTTTGCACGGCTTTCCGCAATTCGCCGTGTCCATCGCGTTGCAGCACAATGGCATCATCACCCAGGCGGTGGTGTACGACCCGGTCAAAAACGAACTGTTCACCGCCACGCGCGGGCGCGGCGCGTTCCTCAACGACAAGCGCTTGCGCGTCTCCAAACGCCTGCACCTTGCCGACAGCCTGATTGGCACCGGCTTCCCCTACACCAGTTTCGAACACATGGATGCCTACCTGGCAATTTTCAAAGAGCTGATCCAAAAGACCGCCGGCCTGCGCCGCCCCGGTTCTGCCGCGCTGGATCTGGCGTGGATGGCCGCAGGGCGCTACGACGGCTTCTTTGAAACCGGGCTCAAGCCGTGGGACATGGCTGCAGGCTGCCTGCTGATTACCGAAGCGGGCGGCATGGTCAGCGACCTGCACGGCTCGGACACCCACCTCAAGACCGGCCACATCTGCGCGGGCAATCCCAATATCCACCCGCTGCTGCTGCAAATGATGGCGCCGCATCTGACCGCCGCCCTTA
>SCPW01000373.1 GCA_004298605.1 Gallionella sp. | reverse complement strand
ATCCCAAGAAGGTGATTCATTATCCTGGAGTGAAGGAGGGCATCTATCTCTGGGAACTCGACGCGCGTCTGCGATTGGCTGCGCCCGCTCCAAGGACGAAGGCGCGCCCGGCGGTTTATATCCGCCCTGAACCATGGACCGCGCAATACTATAAGGGGAGCCGCGATTTTCTCGATGATCTGATAATCGGGATGAAGGATTCCGTCGATATCGTGTTGCTTCCGCGTGGGAAAGAGCAGGGAAAACATTATCAGGATAATAAATTCGAGGGCATCAGGGTCGTAACCACCGCGCTGGATATTGCCGATATTGCGCCGGACTGCGATCTATTCATCGGTGCCGGCGGCACGATGACGCGCGAAATGGCGGTTCTCGGCATTCCGACCATCTCGGTGTACCAGGACGAGTTGCTGGATGTGGATCGCTATTTGTTGGATGTGGGCGCGTTTCTGCACCGGCCGGAACTGACGGCAACGGAAGCGCTGGAACACTTGAATTCGTCTTCTCACAGACCGCCGAATCGCGCGTTGCTGGAGAAGGGGCGGGCGGCATACGACATGGTCAAGAATGCAATTTTGAACGGTTGAGTTTGGGTAACAACAAGGGTTGGTAACTATCATGGTTCGTTTGGCAGTCGTAGGTCTCGGCAAAATGGGCTTGTCCCATCTCGCCATGATTACTGCGCATCCCAACGTGGCGGTGGCGGCGGTTTGCGATGCCACCGGATACGTGCTGGATGTCCTGAACAAATACACGGGGGTGAAAACCTATACCGATTTCGACGCGATGCTGCGCGAGGTGGAACTGGACGCGGTGATCATCGCCACGCCGTCCAGCATGCACGCAAGGATGGTCAAGGGTGCGCTCGACAAGGGTCTTCACGTTTTCTGCGAGAAACCCTTCTGCCTGGATACGAAGGAAGGCGATGAAGTCACGCGTCTTGCGCGGGAGGGGGGCCTGGTGAACCAGGTGGGCTATCACAACCGCTTCGTCGGCGCCTTTCAGGAAGTGAAGCGGCTGCTCGATGCCAAGGCGATCGGCGAGGTGACGCACGTGCTGGCCGAGGCTTACGGCCCCGTGGTGCTCAAGCCGAAAGGCTCGACCTGGCGCACGCAAAGCGCCGAGGGCGGCGGCTGCCTCTACGACTACGCCGCGCATCCGATCAATCTGGTGAACTGGTATTTCGGCGCGCCGCAGGGTGTGGGTGGCACCATCCTCAACAAGATCTTTTCGAAGGAAACCGACGACGAGGTGTTCGGCACGCTCTATTACGCCGACGGCAAGAGCGCGCAGATTTCGGTGAACTGGAGCGACGAGTCCTATCGCAAGATGAGCACCAAGATCACGATCTGGGGCACCGCTGGCCGTATCTATGCGGACCGGCAGGAATGCCAGGTGTACCTGCGCGATGGCGCGAATATCCCCGAGGGCTACCAGGCGGGATGGAACGTGCGTTACACCACGGACCTGACCGAGCCGGTCTGGTTCTATATGCGAGGCGAGGAGTACTCCGCCCA
>SCPW01000372.1 GCA_004298605.1 Gallionella sp. | reverse complement strand
CCACTGGTCGTCCTCGCTGGTAAGCCACGCGGCGGCGAAGCTGATGGCGAATAGCCAGTGGAACAGGCGGGTGGGCACATCCCAGATAAGTATGCGTTTCATGATGTCGTTTAACCCCGCCAGTTATTTGGGAAGTTTTATATTGCGCTCGCTGAAATCGCCGCGCTCCGCCTGCGTGTGGCAGGCCTGGCAGTTGGCCGGACTCTTCACTAGCGGGTTTTTCCAGACATCCGGCGGAACCTCGCGGCTATCGTGCTTGCGCTTGAACCACCCGCTCTCGGTGATCCGCAGGGGCGCTGTCGGGGCGCGCCAACGGTTGGAGGCGTTGTTCACCAGAAAATCGGTGATTTCCTTGTTCTCCCCGGCGGTCAACGAGGCATCCGTACCGAAGTGCTTGCCCAACCCATCCATGGCTCTGCGCCAAGATTCGGCGGGCAGCAACCCCGGCGCGTAGGCGATGTGGCAGCCAGAGCATTCCTCCTGCCATCTGGCATTGGCCTGTGCCGGTTGGAGCGGCTTGCCGCGATCTTCGCCGCCATATTTACCGCCGCGGTTTTCGTCGGCCTGTGCGGCAGACATTGCCACACCCATCGCCAGCACGGCAACAGCAAGTACATGAGGGAAATTTTGATAATTCAACATGGCAGTCTCCTTGTCTATTTTTGAATGGTGAGCAGGTAAGCCAGTACGTCGCCTTTTTCCTGCGCCGTGCAGACGCGCCCGAGCACATCGTTGCAATTGCGTTTGAACCACTTTTCAACCTTGGCCGGATCGCTGAAGCGCTCCGCACTGGCGGACGGCGCAAGCGGCTGGACAGCTTTTCCGGTCTTGGCGTGTTTGCCTTGGGCGGCGGGATTTTCGGTGTGGCAGGAAGTGCAGCTCAATTCATTGCCATGCGTTGCCTTGAAAAACTTTTCCCCCCGCGCGGCTGAAAATCCCTGGAAACCCGGGGTGGCCTTTTCCGCTTCACCCCGGATCGAAGCCAGCACCTGATCGGGTGTTTCCGCGAGGGCCGGTTGCGCCGCCAGCCCGGTAACAACCATAAGCGCCAAGCTTGATGCATAAAATTTCCGTAACATGTTTACTCTCCTTTATTGAACGACGTGGCATGCAGAATAGAGAGCCAAACTTAAGGGACGCTTAAGCGCAAAAATATTTTTCGGGATCGGCTGGACACCATTGATATTGCGCTGCCAGCACACGGCAAGCAGGGACAGAACGGGGCTGGCTTAAGGAAAGCTTGAGGGTAGAACGGGGTCAGGCGTATTGCGCGACGAGCTTCTCGAATTTTCTGATCGGTATCGGCTTGCTGAACAGATGGCCCTGGAAAGCGTGGCAGCCGTGCAGGTTAAGAAAATCGCGCTGCGCTTCGGTTTCCACGCCCTCGGCGATGACATTCAACCCGAACGCCCTCGCCATGGTGACGATGGCCCGCACAATGGCCGCGTCGTTGGGGTTGGTGGCAAGATCGCGCACGAAGGACTGGTCGATTTTTAACTGGTTCAGCGGCAGTTGCTGGAGGTTGGAAAGCGATGAATAACCGGTGCCGAAATCATCCATCGAGAAGCTGACGCCGAGCGCCTTGAGCGCATGCATTTTGGTGATGGTATCGCTGACATTATCGAGCACCAGGCTCTCGGTCAGCTCGATTTTCAGGCGTTCCGGATTGATGCCGGTCTCGGAAAGCGCCTGCTGCACCTGTTCGACGAAATCCGGCTGGTGGAACTGGCGCACGCTGACATTGACGGCAAGCTGCAAATCGCGGGTGGAGGGTTTGTCAGACCATGCCCTGATCTGGGCGCAGGCCGTTTTCAAAACCCACAATCCGATCGGGATAATCAGGCCGGTTTCTTCGGCCAGCGGGATGAACTCGCCGGGGTAAATCAAGCCGCGCTCGGGGTGGTACCAGCGCAGCAGCGCCTCGGCGCCGGCGACACGGTGCTCACCGTCTATCTGTATCTGGTAATAAAGGCGCAACTGCTTGAGCTCCAGCGCATGGCGCAAGTCGTTTTCCAGCGCGCTGTGTTTGGCCAGCATGTCCTGCATGGACGGCTCGAAGAAACATATGCGGTTGCGCCCGCCCTTCTTGGCGTGGTACATGGCGAGATCGGCATATTTGAGCAGGTTATCGGCCGGCTCATCATGGCCGCAAAACAGGCATGCCCCGATGCTGGCCGTGCAGGTAAATGCGATGCCCTGATAAGGCATGGCGATGGCGCCGCGCACCTTCTCGCCCACCAGGCCGGCCTGGATGGCCGATTCCTGGGCATCCCCGCTCAGGCCTTCCAGCATCAGCACGAATTCGTCGCCGCCCAGGCGCACCACGGTGTCGCCCTCGCGCACGCTGCCATTCAGGCGCTGCGCTATTTCGGCCAGCAACAGGTCGCCGACATCGTGGCCGCGCATGTCGTTGAGCATCTTGAAATTATCCAGATCCAGGAACAGCAGCGCGCCGTAGCGCCCGCTGCGCCCGCTGCTTGCCAGCGCCTGCCCCAGCCTGTCCATCAACAGGCGGCGGTTGGGCAAGCGGGTGAGCGGATCGTAATAGGCCAGGCGATGTATCTCGGCCTCCGCCTCCTTGTTCTGTGTGATCTCGGAAAAGCTGCCGACATAATGGGTAATGTTGCCGTCGGGTGCGGTGACGGCGGAGATAGTCAGCCACTCGGCATAAACTTTGCCATTCTTGCGCTTGCTCCACATCTCGCCCTGCCAGTACCGTTTTTCCTTCAGTGTCGCCCAAATACCCTGGTAGAACTCCTTGTCGTAGCGCCCGGAACTGAGCAGCGCCGGGGTCCGCCCCACCGCATCTTCGGCGCTGTAACCGGTGAGGCTGGTGAAGGCCCGGTTGACCCGGATGATAACGCCGTTGGCGTCGGTCACCGCCATCCCCTTCTGCGATTCGAATGCGATGGCGGCAATGCGCAGCTCCTCTTCGAGCCGCTTGCGCCCGGTGATGTCGCGCACGATACTGATGGCGTGCCACTGGCCGTTCAACTGGGTCGCCGAAAGGGACAGCTCGACCGGAAATTCCTCGCCGCCTTTGCGCAATGCGCTGACTTCGGTCACTTTGCCGACAAGCGGCCCTTCGCCGCTGGCCTGAAAATGCTGGAGGGCTTGCGAAAACCCGGTGTGCGCCTGTGGCGGCGTGATAAGGACGTGCATTTCCTGCCCCATCGCTTCGGCGGCGGTATAGCCGAAAATCCGTTCGGCGGCGGCGTTCCAGAACGAAATGCGCTGGTCGGCCCCCATCATGACGATGGCATCCTGCGCCGACTCGGTGATTTTGCGGAATTTTTCCTCGCTGCTCTGCAATGCCGCCGCTTCCGCCTGCTTGCGGCCGGTGATGTCGGTGAATGCGATGTACAGCACCGGGGGGGCGTTGCCGGAATCCATGCGCAGGCAATCCAGAAGGGCATGAAAGCTGGAGCCGTCGCCGCGCTTGAGCGCCAGCTCGCAACTCTGCCGCCCGTCGTGCTGCATCACATCCATGAAATATCTGCTCCAGCGTTCGCTGTCCTCGGGTGCGACGAAATTCACGAAGCGGCGCAACAGCAGTTTCTTGCACTCCGCCCCCAGCAATGCGGCGCCGGTAAGGTTTATCTCGCCGATCAGCGCTTCGCGGGTGAGGGTGAGAAAACCGATGGGGGCGAAATCGTAAAAATCCACGTAGCGGTCGCGTGACTCTTCTATGATGGCCTGCGCCCGCCGCAATTCCTCGTTCTGTATCTCCAGCTCGGCGTGATGCGCCTGGAGTTCGTGGAGAAGCTCCTCGACGGGGTGCTCCGGCGGCGGAGCGCAGTGGGCGAGTTGTGCCCCGGCTTCCGTAGACAGCGGGTCTTGCTGGGTTGATTTCTCGCTCATGATGCTTCCCTTACGCTGGATATGTCGGGTTGCGGCTACCGACCGGTGGTGAATATCCAGATGCCAATTCTATTTCAAATAGGAAATAATTGTATGCGTTCCGTGCGCCTTGCGGCATTTTACGGCTGCCGTCGCGCGGACAATAGCCGCAAGCTGCCGGCTCCAGAATGCTACAATTTGCGCCTTTCAATTCAGCCGGGGTTTTGCGATGCACACACTGATTTGCGGTTCGATGGCCTACGACACCATCATGGTGTTTCAGGATCAATTCAAGAAGCACATCCTGCCGGAAAAAATCCACATCCTGAACGTAGCGTTTCTGGTGCCGGAGATGCGCCGCGAGTTCGGCGGTTGCGCGGGCAACATTGCTTACAGCCTCAAATTGCTCGGCGGCGACCCGTTGATCATGGCGACCGTGGGCGACGATTTTTCCACCTATGCCGTGCGCCTGGAAAAGCTCGGCCTGTCGCAGGCGTACATCCGCCACATTTCCGGCAGCTATACCGGGCAGGCATTCATCACCACCGACCTAGACGACAACCAGATCACCGCGTTCCATCCCGGCGCGATGAGTTTTTCGGAAAAAAACCACGTCAGCGACGCGAGGGATGTCGGTCTCGGCATCGTCTCGCCGGATGGCCGCGAGGGGATGTTGCAGCATGCGCGGGAATTTCACGAAGCGGGGATTCCCTGGGTGTTCGACCCGGGCCAAGGCATGCCGATGTTCAACGGGGAGGAATTGCTGCGGTTCGTCGAGCAGGCCGATTATGTGACGGTGAACGACTACGAGGCGCAACTGTTGCAGGACAAGACCGGCAAAAAGATCGAAGCGCTCGCCAAGTCCACGCGCGCTTTCATCATCACGCGCGGCGGCGAAGGCTCGACCATCTACGCCTGCGGCAAGGAAATCATCATCCCCTGCGCCAAACCCGCCGCGCTGCTCGACCCGACCGGCTGCGGCGATGCCTACCGCGCCGGCCTGTTGCACGGCATCCAGCAAGGCTGGGATTGGGAGACCACCGGGCGGCTGGCCTCGTTGCTCGGCACGCTCAAGATCGCCAGCCGGGGCGGGCAGAACCATGCGCTGAGCCACGACGAACTGAAGGCGCAGTTCCAGCAGCATTTCGGTTTCCCGGTGCCGCTATAAACTGCGGGCAATCCGCTTATTTTTTCTTATTTGAGTGTCGCCAGGCGCGCCACGCCGCCGAAGCTGCCGATCCACCGGGTGCCGTCCGGGGCGGTCGCCATGGAAAACACGGTATTGGAGAACAGGCCGTCGGCAGTGGTCAGGACAGTAAACTTGTTACCGTCAAAACGGGCAACCCCGTTATTCGTGCCTATCCATAATTGCCCGGCCGGATCATAGTGCAGCATGAAGATGTGGTTGCCCGGCAGACCGTCGGCCATGGTGTAGTTGCGCCACGTTTTCCCGTCGAAACGCGCCAGCCCGCCGCCCCAGGTGCCTGCCCATACCACACCGTTGCGATCCACCTGCATGGAGATGATGTAATTGGGGTTATAGGCCACGTTAATGCCTTTCAGCCCCATTTCTTCCTTCTGTTTGGCGTGATGGCTGGAAAGCTTGGCGGGATCATTGCCGAACTGCGGGTCGTTCTTCACCTTGTCGATCGGCGCACCCAATCCCTTGGCGTGGTTCCAGTTCTGCCACTTGCCATCCTTGAAGCGCGCCAGCCCTCCTTCGGTGGCCATCCAGACTTCGCCGTCCTTGCCTTGGGCGAGGCCATAGACCCAGTCATTGGGCAAGCCGCCCTTGGTGTTTTCCACCGTAAACGTGTCCCACTTGGAGCGGTCTTTCAGGTCGCCGCCCCGGATGCGGTTGGCGCCCGACCATGTGGCGATCCAGATATCCCCGTTGCTATCCTTCAATGCACCGTAAACAAATGCATCTGCCAATCCATTGGGGAGATTGAAGTTTTCCCAAACGTCGCTGGCCTGGTCGTACAAAGAGATGCCGCCACCGTAAGTGCCCACCGCGATGCGCCCGTCCAGCTTGCCGACGTAAAACATGCCGTTGGAAAGCAGTCCGTTGCGCGTATCGAACAGGCGGTATTCGTCTGTGCTGGTGTCATAGCGGATCACGCCGTTCGAAGTGCCAACCCATACAAACTTGCCGTCGATATAAAGCGATTTGACATTGCTGTTGCCGACATTGAAATGGGTGAATCTGGCGTTCGGGTCAGGCCTGTCGCTTCCCGCTTGCCCTCCCTGCTGCCCCCCCGGATTCGCCTGCTGTCCTCCCTGGTTCATCGGGGGATGGTTGGGCGGCAGCGCCGCGCCGGGCTGAAGTGGGCCGCCCGCTGTTTTTTGGGCGTCTGCGGGTGACTGGGCCGCCGGAGATTCCATGGGTTTGGCCGATTGTTTGACGCCCAGCATATAGGCGCCCACAACCACGCCGATTACGCCAACCACAATAACTGATATTGATTTAAAACCTAGCTGCATTCGAAACTCCCCAAAATTACTGTTACCGATTTCTTGACCCAATCGCACCAAAACTTTCCGCTACCGCCCGATGCGTGTCACACCACGCCTGGTACCGACCCAGATATCCCCGTTAGGCACCAATGCCAGCGCATAGACATTGTTTTCCAGCAGGCCGGTTTTTTGGTCATAATTGTGCCAATTTTTCCCGTCATAGCGGCTGACGCCATTATTGGTGCCAAACCAGAGTACGCCGCTGGGTTCCTGAACGATACTGTAGACAATATCCCCGGCCAGCCCATCGCGGGTGGTGTAATTTTGCCAGCGTGTGCCATCGAAACGGCTCACCCCACCACCCCAGGTGCCGGCCCAGACGGATTGATCTGGCGCCACGTGGATGGAAAATACATAGTTGGGATTGTAGGTGGGCGTTCCTTCCGATGACAACATTCCCAGATCGTGGCGGGTGCGTGTCCCGAGACCGGTGTTGGCGCTCGCGGAAAGATTGTTCAAGTTGGGTCCGCCCAGCCCGTCCTTGTGGTTCCACGAGCGCCATTTCTTGCCGTCAAACATTGAAACGCCGCCTTCCGTGCCAAACCAGACGCGATCCTGCTTGTCCACGGCAAGACCGTAAACCCACTCGTTGATTAATTCTTTCACATAGGTGGTGAACTTCATATTGCGCAAGTTGACCCGGTTGGCACCGGCCCAAGTGCCTATCCACAGGTCTCCATTGCTTTGGCTGGCGAATGAATATATCCAGTAATCGGCCAGGCCGTGCATGGGAAAATAGGTCTTCCATTTGCCGTCGCGGTAACGCGAGGCTCCGCCGGCATTGGTGCCGAACCACTTGTAACCATCCTTGTCCACGCCGATTGCGAACACATATTCGTTCGCCAGCCCGCTGGCGCGGGTGAAGGTGTTGCGCGCCTTGTTGGTGGCGAGGTCGATTTCATGCACACCGGCGGAGGTTCCCACCCAGATGGTGTTTTTCTGGGGTTCCACGGCAAGCGCGCGCACATAAACGCCGCTCCCCACTTCGAACGTCTCGATCACGCGCGGAATTGTAACGGCGCCACTGCCGGGTTTGACCTCGGCCCGCGCAACGGAACTGGTAATGCAGAATGTGAAAAACAGGGAAAAAGCAAGGATTGTAGCGCGCATAAATTCTAAATAGGTAGACAAACGGGAAGCGGGCTGAATTTGCCCTTCGAGGCCGGAACGGGCATCAGTTCAGGATGCGCATGTAGGCGATAACATCAAGAATATCGCGGTCACTCAATATTCCCTGGTAAGCCGGCATGGCATTTTTCCCTTCCTTGATGGCGGTCAGCAAAAACATATCGGGGCGCAATATGCCTTCGCTTCTGGCGAAATTTGGGGCGCCGGGTATGACGCTGACACCGGATAAACCGTGGCATGCGGCGCAATGTGCGGCATAAAGCTCGCCGCCTTTGATCGCGTCGGCCGCATACGATGCGCCCGGCCCGAGCACCAGCAGAAGGCATACCAGCAATCTTGGCCCGGCGAACCGGATATCGAATATTTTCTGCAAGGTCATTTTGCTTCTCCTTGTTTGGTCTTTGTTTTTTCTGCTGCGGTGCTGCCCTTCAGGGCGCCGACCCTGGCTTCCCAGAATTGCGCCTGTTCGATATCCACCCCCGCCCCAAAGCCTCCCATCCGATATCCTCGGGCCAGAAACTCTACGGCCGGAAGATAATTTCGTTCCGCGGCGCGCCGGAACCAGTAAATCGCCTTCTCCGAATCCCGGCCAATTCCCTCACCTTTGAGGTACATGAGCCCCAGACCCAGTTCGCCTGCGGCGCTGCCCTGCTCTGCCGCCTTGCGGAGCCAGCGCACCGCTTCTTCATCTTCATCGCCGGCATCCAGCAACTCGGCGAGGCGAACCTGCGCACCAGCGTTATTCTGAGCCGCAGCCTTCCTGAAAAGTTCCATGGCGCCGGGCACATCTCCCGCGCCGTACGCCTTTTCGGCAAGCTCGGCATCTTGTTCGGGGCCGGCAAACGCCATGGCCGCCATTGCCGCAGCCGATACCGCAAGAAGCCATTTACCCTGTTTTCCACTCATTTCATTGCGGATCAGATTTCTATGTAATGGAGCATTTTAGCTTCTCGACTTGAACCGAACAAGAGCAATATTCAAGCCAGCCCTGTTCGTGGCCACCGGCGTCCAGCTTGCCGCCACCGCATTTTCGGCAGATACAACACATCAATCCTGCCCGGTTTCATGACGTCCATATTGGGCTTCCGGCGCCAGTTTTTGTTCCTCGAACTCCTCCAGCTTCCGGTACAGGCTGGACAAGCCGATGTCGAGCTTCTGCGCGGCGGCGCGGCGATCTCCGCCAGATTCTTCTATGGCCCGGAGGATAATATCTGCCTCGTATTTCCGTACCTGCTCGCGCAATGTGCCGGAAGACTGGATGCTGTCCTGGCGGGGCTGCTGAGCGGCTTTGGTGATTTGCGGCGGCAGATCGGCAAGCGTGATGCGCACCCCGTCAGACAGGATGAGCGCGCGGTCCAGGACATTTTCCATTTCGCGCACGTTGCCCGGCCAGGCGTAGTTCACCAGAAGTTCCCCGACACCGGAACCAAGCAAAATCTTGCGCTCACTGTTGCCGCCGTTGCGCAGCATGCCGCGCCTGAGAAGAAACTCTATGAGCGCGGAGATATCCTGCCGCCGCTCCCGCAATGGCGGCATGTGAATATGAAAAACGCTGAGCCGGAAAAAAAGGTCTTCGCGGAACTTGCCCTGGATGACCATTTCGCGCAGATCGCGGTTGGTGGCGGCGACGATCCGCACATCCACGGAGCGCGTCTGTTCGCTGCCCACCGGGCGCACTTCCTTATGCTCGATCACATGCAATAGTTTCACTTGCAACGCGAGGGGAAGTTCGCCGATTTCATCCAGAAAAATGGTGCCGCCATCCGCCTCCTGAAACAGCCCCTTTCTGGCCTTGTCCGCACCGGTAAAGGAGCCCCGGGTATGGCCGAAAAATTCGCTTTCCACCAAATTCTCGGGAATGGCGCCGCAGTTGACGGGTATGAAAGGCCCGTCGGCGCGCAGGCTTTTCTGGTGGATCAGGCGCGCGACCACGCCTTTGCCCGTGCCGCTCTCGCCGGTGATGAGCACCGTGCTATTGGTGCGCGCCACCCTGACGGCCATATTCTCCATCTCGCGCATGATGGGCGAGTTGAAGCTGAACACTTCCTCGCTGGCGCCCAGCACCAGCCCGCGCAGCACCCGGTTTTCCGCGCGCAGCCCGCGCA
>SCPW01000371.1 GCA_004298605.1 Gallionella sp. | reverse complement strand
CCTCCAGCGACACCGCCATGCTCCACTCCGGGCGCAGGCCACCCGCCCGGCGCACCTCGTCCAGCGCGAGCTCCCTGTCGCCCGCAATTTGCGCCAAGTGCGCCACCGACCAATGCGCCTCGGCCAAGTCCGGGTAAGGTTCCGCGAGATTGCGCACCAGCTTCAACGCGGCCGCCTTATCGGGATAAGACATAACCATCTGGTAAATTTGCAGGAACGTGCGCCCCGTATCCGCCCGCTCTTCCTTGAGCACCTTGGCGAGTTCCGCCTGCGCCTCGTCCAGCTTGCCGCCGCGCAGCAATACCGAAGCCAGCATACGGTTCACCAAAGGCGAAGCCGGCTCGACATCCTGCCATATCCTGAAAGCTGCGACCGCCTTGCCCATATCCCCGGACTCTATGGCCAGTTGCGTGGCGCGCTGGGCGAGGCGCGGGTCGCGGGTCTTCCTTGCCATGTCGGTGCTGCCTTCCACGGCGAGCGCGGTATGCCCGCGCTGGCTGGCGATCTCGGTCAGCAGGAATTCATAGAGCAGCTCGCCGCTCAACTCGACATCGGGCAGCACCGGCGCGGCTTCCGCCTGCGGTTCATGCGGCGCGACCGGATGGGCCGGATGGGCGGATTCGGGCTGGGCGTGCTCGGGCTGGGCTGGCTCGGCGCGCTTGGGGGGGTGCGCGCAGGCGGTGAGCAGCAGACTGCCGACAACAAGATATTTGAATAGGTTCATGGCAACACAGCTTTTGATGAAGACGCACATATTAGGTTATATTTAGCCGAACCCACAACCACGACAGCCACCTTGCCCGACACCACTCCCGACATCACGCTTTCCGCACGCAATCTGGCGCGCCGCTTCGGCAACCGGCAAGTCATCCATGACGTGTCGCTGGAATTGAGGCGCGGCGAGGTGCTGGGCCTGCTCGGGCACAACGGCGCGGGCAAAAGCACCACGCTGCAAATGCTGACCGGCTGCCTGTTGCCGGACAGCGCCGAAAAGAATGGATGCAGCATCGAGATTTGCGGCATCGACCTGCTGCGCCAGCCCGTACCCGCGAAAGCGCGCATCGGCTATCTGCCGGAAACCCCGCCGCTGTACCGCGAACTGAGCGTAAACGATTACCTGTCTTTTGCCGCCCGCCTGCACGGCGTGAAACCCGCCGCAGTCGCCGGGGCGCTGGCGCAAACCAGGCAACGCTGCGGCCTGGAAGCGGTCGGCAAAAAGATCATCGGCACGTTATCCAAAGGCTACCAGCAGCGCGTCGGGATCGCGCAGGCCATCATCCATAGCCCCGCCGTGATTATTCTGGACGAGCCCACCGTCGGTCTCGACCCCGCGCAAACCCGCGACATACGCGCGTTGATCCGCGAACTGGGCAACAGCGGCAGCGTGATCCTCTCCACGCACCTGCTCGGCGAAGTGGAAAGCGTGTGCCACCGCGTGGAGATCATGCGGCACGGCAGGCTGATCTATGGCGGCACCAGCGCGGGCATGCAGCAATACGGGAGCGTATCCGGCTTCATCGTCAGCCTGCGCAACCCGCCGCCATTGAGCGAACTGGAAAGCATCGCCGGCATCGGCAGCGTGGAACAGCTTTCCGCGACGCAATTCCGCGTGCTGCATGCGCCGGACAATAACCCCGGCGATGCGCTGCTCGTGCTGGCCGCGCAACGGGGCTGGAAAGTGGAACAGTTCGCGCCGCTGCAAGCCACGCTGGAAGAGGTATTCGTGAAAATTACCGGCGCGGAAACGGCCACGACGGGAGAAAATCCATGATCCGCCTGCTCGCGCTGCGCGAACTGCGCAGCCTGTTCGCCATGCCGTCCACCTGGTTCATCCTCGCCGCGCTGCAATTCATTTTCGCGTGGCTGTTCCTGGCGCGGCTGGAAGCGTTCCTGGAAATACAGCCGCAACTCGCGCAGCTCGCCAACCCGCCCGGCGTGACGATCACTGTCGCCGCCCCGCTGTTCAACACCGTCGCGCTGCTGATGATGATGCTGACACCGATGTTCACCATGCGCCTGATCGCCGAAGAGCGCCGCAACCAGACGCTCGCCCTGCTGCTCTCCGCGCCGCTGTCCGGCGCCCATATCGTGCTCGGCAAATTTTTTGGCCTGCTGGTTTTTCTGGCCGCGCTGATGGCCGGCGTGCCGCTGATGCTCTATACCCTGGCGCCCGGCACAAACCTCGATCACGGCCTGCTGTTGAGCAATATCATCGGCCTGCTGCTGCTCACCGCCAGCTATGCCGCGCTCGGGCTGTATATTTCCGCGCTCACCGCCCAGCCCGTTATCGCCGCGATCGGCGCGCTGGCGGCGCTGGCCGGGCTGTGGCTGGCCGACATCGGCGCGGCTGCGGAAGATTCGCCCTGGCATCTCATCTCGCCGCTCTATCACTTCCAGAATTTCAACACCGGTTTGCTGGATAGCGGCGATGCGGTATTTTTCGTTTTGTTCAGCACCGTATTCCTGCTGCTGGCGGTACGCCGCATCCACAACAACCGCATCTACGGGTGAACCATGCCGCATAAATTTTTCACCGCCCCGCTGTTGCGTAATATTTTATTCGTGCTGTTGTTGCTGGGCGCCGCGTCCGGCCTCGGTTATCTGGCCACCCGCCACCCTATCCAGCGCGACATCACGCATAACGCCAGCAACAGCCTGGAACCCGGCAGCATGGCGGTGCTCGGGCAACTGGCCGGCCCGGTCAACATCACCGTCTACGCCACCGAACACGACGCGCGCCTCGGCGACATCCGCAAAATCATCCGCGACTTCATCTCGCTCTACCGGCGCTACAAAACCGACATCAACCTGGTGTTCATCGACCCGGAAAAAGAGGCCGAAAAAACCCGCGCCGCGCGCATCCAGCTCAACGGCGAAATGGTGGTCGAATACGCCGGGCGCAGCGAGCACCTCACCCAGATCAACGAACAAACTTTCACTGCCACCCTGTTGCGCCTGGCGCACAGCCGCGATCAAACGGTGATGTACCTGGACGGGCACGGCGAGCGCAAACTGGACGGCATCGCCAACCATGATCTGGGCGCATTGTTCGGCGCGAAGCTCAGGCAGAACGGCTTCCGCATCAACAGCCTGAATCTGGCGCTGGCGCAGGAAGTGCCGGGCAACGCCAGCGTGCTGGTGATCGCCCAGCCGCAACTCGACCTCATGCCCGGCGAAACGGACAAGCTGCTGCGCCATCTGGAGCGCGGCGGCAACCTGCTGTGGCTGGTGGACGCGGAACCGCTGCACGGCCTGGAGCGCCTCGCCGAAAAGCTCGACCTGCTGCTGCCGCCCGGCGCGGTGGTCGACCCGGCGGCCGCCGAAATGAACGCGCCCGCCACCTGGTCGCTGGGAGCCGTTTACCCGCCGCATGCCATCACGCGCAATTTCAACCTGATTACCGCCTTCCCCTCCGCGCGCCCGCTGGCGTGGAACGAAAACCCGGACTGGCAACGCAGCGTTCTGGTGGAAGCCGCCGCGCGCGGCTGGGTGAGCCGCAACACGCCGAACGGCAAACCGCGCTTCGACAAACAGCACGACACCCCCGGCCCGGCCATCATCGCGGTGGCGCTGCAACGCCACATCAATGACCGCGAACAGCGCATCGTCGTGGTCGGCAACGGCGCATTCCTCTCCAACAGCTTCGCCGGCAACGGCGGCAACGTGGACCTGGGCATAAACATGGTGAACTGGCTGGCCGGCGAAGAGCATCTCATCACCCTGCAACCGCGCGCCGCAAAAGACAGCAGCCTGACGCTCGGCAAAACGCAACTCACCGCCATCGGCATCAGCTTTTTGATCGGCTTGCCGCTGCTGCTGGCGGGAGTAGGGTTCTATATCTGGTGGAACCGCCGCCGTGCCTGAATGGCCAAAATGGGTGCAGGGGCGCAAACCCAATCCCATCCCAACGGGCATGGCAAGTTGCCACCCCTGATAATGAAACTCGCCATGCCCGTTTCCCCCTATCCAACTTTCCCCCGCAAGCGGGAGAAAGGGCAAACGAATCGCTGCGCGAGTTTCATACGTTAAAGCCACCTTGTCACGGAAGGCTTAAAAGCTTCCCCCCTGACAAGGGGGGCTGAGGGGGGTTTGTTTGGGGGGTTGCTGCGTGCTAGAGTCAAACCCGGTAAAACCACCTGACCGGAGGAAACATGAAATACATCCTGCTCGCCGTTGCCTTGTTGCTCAATGCGTGCGACGGCTCATCTCCCGCGGCGCCGAAAATAGCCGCCCCGCAACGCGAGGCGCTTGAAAAGGCCAAAGATGTAGAACAACTCGTACAGAAACAGCATGAGGAATCGCAGAAGAAAATCGGCGAGGCGGAAGGAAAATAGCCGGGCTTTGATCCCATTTCCCACCAACCTTAAAAACTCTGTTAGCCACAGAGATCACAGAGTAAAAACAAACGTTTGAAACCGAAAATTGATTCACCTTTTTGGTGTGTCATAAAAACGTGTAACACCGTTGATTTCTCTGTGTTCTCTGTGGCTTGAATTAAGGTTTTTAGGATCAATTGGGAAATATGCAGGGGCGCGGATCAGCGCTTTGCCGCCATCAATTTTTCGTACTTGGCTTGCAACTGTTCCGGGCTTTCCACGTGCGCCGGGTCTTTTGGAATGCAGTCTACCGGGCACACTTCCACGCACTGCGGCGTATCGTAGTGGCCCACGCATTCGGTGCATTTGTTCGGGTCGATCACGTAAATGGTATCGCCTTGCGAAATCGCGTCGTTCGGGCATTCCGGCTCGCATACGTCGCAGTTGATACATTCGTCGGTAATCATCAGTGCCATACTTCTTCTCCTGTTAAAAATGTTAATTTTTCTGCTGCAATCTTGCCGCCACCATCGGTGAAACGAATTTGCCGACATCTCCGCCGAAGCGCGCGATTTCGCGCACGATGGTGGCCGAAATGAAGGTGTACTGTTCCGCCGGCGTCAAAAATAATGTTTCGACTTCGGGGTACAGATTACGGTTCATTCCCGCCAACTGGAACTCGTACTCGAAATCCGACACCGCGCGCAATCCGCGCAACACCACGCGCGCCTGGTGCGCCTGCACGAAATTCATCAGCAGGCCGTTGAAACCTTCCACCCGCACGTTGGCAAAATCGTCGAAAATTTCACGCGCCATTGCCACCCGTTCGTCCAGCGAAAACAAGGTCTGCGCGCGGCTTTCCGCCACGGCGACGATGACTTCGCCGAACAGCCCGGCAGCGCGGCGCACGACATCCTCATGTCCGCGCGTGATGGGGTCAAACGTACCCGGGTAAACCACTTTAATCATTTACAGAGACACCCAACAATTGATAGTGAACCTGCCCTGCCCTGCCAGATTTCAATATCTGCCAAGGTTCCGATGCGGCGATAGCCGCACCGGATTCCACATACAGCACACCATTTTCATTCAGGCGTCGCGGCAAAATCTCCAGCAGTTTGGGGAGATAATCGCTCTGAAATGGCG
>SCPW01000370.1 GCA_004298605.1 Gallionella sp. | reverse complement strand
ACGCGCAGGGCCAGTTCGATGGTGCTCATGCCGCTCTCTCCTTCATGTAAGGCAGGGTGATTTCCACATGATAAAAATCCTTGCCGCTCTCGACCTCGTAGCGCGCCTCGACATCAAACAGCAGCTCCAGCCGTTCGCGGATGTTTTGCAGCGCCATTTTGTTGCCGGTGTGCAACGCGTCATCGCCGCGCGGCGTGCGGGGGTTGTCCACCTTGATCTGCAATTCGTTGCCGTCGCGGCGCACCGCGATGCCGATGCTGCCGCCTTGCGGCAATGGCTCGATGCCGTGATAGACGGCGTTTTCCAGTAAGGGCTGCAACAACAGCGGCGGAATCAGCGCATCGTTCGGAATATCCTGTATCTGCCAGTCAACATGCAGCCGTTCGCCCATGCGCAACTGCTCCAGGGCGATATATTGTTTGCATAGCTGGATTTCATGGCGCAACAGCACGAAGTCCTGCACATCCGACATCGCCATGCGGAACAGGTCCGCCATATCTTCCAGCGCGGTCTCCGCCAGTTTTGGTTGAGCGCGCACGATGCCG
Source organism: Gallionella sp. (assembly GCA_004298605.1). Lineage (GTDB taxonomy): Bacteria > Pseudomonadota > Gammaproteobacteria > Burkholderiales > Gallionellaceae > Gallionella. The sequence goes on along the minus strand of SCPW01000370.1, from coordinate 3,109 downwards.
AGCACGGCGTTGAGGGTGTTAAAAAGAAAGTGCGGCCGGATGCGCGCGCGCAACACCTGCAAGCGCGCATCATGCAAGGCGTGCGACAGCAGCCTGGAGCGCAGCCGGAAATACATCAGCACGATATTGCACACCATTGCGCCGAACAGCACGTAACGCGCCGCGTCGAAATAATTGCCGTCGCCGCCGTACAGCCCGCTGCCTGAGGAATAGGCGGCCAGCGTCAATATCGCCACCAGCGCATTCACCGCCAGCACGCCATGCCGGTAGGCGAGCCGGTCCAGCCACGGCTGCGCCGCCCACAGCAACAGCAAACCGGCCAGCAGGACCGGCGCGAGCAGCATGATGATCTGCATCATCTGCAGCGGCACGTCCGCCGGCGCGCCCGCCAGCAGGATGGCCTGCAATAATGCCAGGCCATTGCTGATCAGCAGGATGCGCAGCGTGACGCCAAGGTTGCGGAAGTTGGGCAACGCATCGGACGGAGTATTTTGTTTTATACTGCGCGCCATCTTCATAACGGGGGAGCACCGTGTTTTTGAAGCTTCATTCTGGGACAAGTGGGGGCAGCGATGCAAGATAAAGATACCTGGTCGGGACGTTTTAGCGAGCCGGTGGCGGAATTGGTGAAACGCTATACCGCATCGGTGGGCTTCGACCACAAGCTAGCCCTGTTCGACATTCAAGGCTCGCTGGCGCACGCGCGGATGCTGGCGGCCTGCAACATCATCAGCGCGGAGGATTTGGACGGCATCCAGCGCGGTCTCGCGCAAATCGAGGACGAAATCGTCGGCGGCGAATTCGTCTGGTCGCTGGATCTGGAAGACGTGCATCTCAACATCGAGAAGCGCCTCACCGCGCTGGCCGGCGATGCCGGAAAGCGCCTGCACACCGGGCGTTCGCGCAACGACCAGGTGGCGACGGACGTGCGCCTGTATTTGCGCGGCGCGATAGATGACCTGCTCGGGCTGCTCGGGGCGCTGCAAGGCGCGTTGCTCGATCTGGCCTCGCAACACACCCACACCATCATGCCCGGCTTCACGCATTTGCAGGTCGCCCAGCCGATCAGTTTCGCGCACCACCTGATGGCGTATTTCGAGATGCTCAAACGCGATGCGGAGCGCTTGCGGGATTGCCGCAAACGCGTGAACCGCCTGCCGCTGGGCGCCGCCGCCCTGGCCGGAACCAGCTACCCGATCAAACGCGAAATGGTGGCGGAATTATTGGGCTTTGAGGGCGTGTGCGAGAACTCGCTGGACGCGGTTTCGGATCGCGATTTCGCCATCGAATTCACCGCCTGCGCCGCGCTGGTCATGACGCACCTGTCGCGCTTCTCCGAAGAGCTGATCCTGTGGATGAGCCCGCGCTTTGGCTTCATCGACATCGCCGACCGTTTCTGCACCGGATCGAGCATCATGCCACAGAAGAAAAACCCGGACGTACCGGAGCTGGTGCGCGGCAAAACAGGCCGCGTGAACGGGCATCTGGTGGCGCTGCTCACGCTGATGAAGGGCCAGCCGCTGGCCTACAACAAGGACAATCAGGAAGACAAGGAACCGCTGTTCGACACGGTGGAAACGCTGACGCAAACCCTGCGCATTTACGCCGACATGGTCGGCGGCATCAAGGTCAAACCGGAAGCCATGCGCGGCGCGGCTTTGCAAGGCTATGCCACAGCGACCGACCTGGCCGATTACCTGGTGAAAAAAGGCGTGCCGTTCCGCGATGCGCATGAAGCCGTGGCACTGGCGGTACGCTCCGCCGAACAGCGCGGCTGCGATTTGGGCGACATCGGCCTTGCCGACCTGCGACAATTCTCCGCGCATATCGGCGAAGACGCGTACCAAGTGCTGTCGCTGGAAGGCTCGCTCGCCAGCCGCAACCATATCGGCGGAACCGCGCCGCAGCAAGTCGAAGCGGCGATTGCGCGGGCGCGCAACGCGCTCTCAAAATAACCCCCGAAATTTCATCGGGCGGGCATGGCGTTTTCGGGGTTCGCCCATCAAATCGCGAGCAAAGGGTTCGCCGGGATCACGGCGAAAAAAATGGGCGATCATGTTGATCGCCCTAAAGGAGGAGAGTATGAAAAGTCGGGCTTTTCAAACACCCGGCAAGAACTATATACGCTCCTCCCCATAATTCATATATGCCGAAATGCCTATATATTTCGGTCTATATTCAGCTTCATGCACGCAATCAGATGAGTTGCCGTACCGGTTCTCAGCCTTCCAGCAGTTGCTTGAGCTCGCCGCTCTGGTACATCTCGGTCATGATGTCCGAACCGCCGACGAATTCGCCCTTGATGTAGAGCTGCGGGATAGTCGGCCAGTTGGCGTAATCCTTGAGGTTTTGGCGGATTTCCGGGTCTTGCAGCACGTCTACGGTGAAAAATTCTTTCACGTCCAGCGCGTTCAAAATGCGTACCGCGTTGGCGGAAAAGCCGCACTGCGGAAACCTCGGGTTGCCTTTCATATACAGCACCACCGGATGCGTGGTCACTTGCTCGTGGATGCGTTGCTGGACGTCTGCGCTCATAATAATTACCTGAATTAAACGATCGGGAATTTTAGCGGCACAGCAGTAACAACGTCAAGCATGATGGCATTACCCAATCCCGCGTAAGCCTTCCCGGCAACCTGCCAGGCGGTATTTTTGGTAAAGTTGCCGGGTTGGGCGCGCCGCTCGTGGCGGTAAAAATTAAAATGACTAAAAGGACGCAATGGAAGCATCAGCCTCACTGGAACTGGCCAAACACGCCCTGCTGATGTTCGGCATCATCCTCGCCGTGGGCATCTTCTCCGGCTTGATCGCACGGCTGGCGCGGATACCCGACGTGGTGGTGTTCCTGCTGGCGGGCATGTTGCTCGGCCCCGGCGTGTTGGGCATGGTGGACATCAAGGCCGATTCCGCCGTCAACCAGTTGATCCTGATTTTTGGCTCCAGCTATATCCTGTTCGACGGCGGCGCGTCGATCCGCCTCAAGGTACTGAAAGAAGTGTGGGTCACCATTGTGGTGATCTCCACCATCGGCGTATTGATTACCGCTGCCGTCACCGGCGTGGCGGCCTATTATTTTTTGGGCGTCCCGTTCATCGTCGCATTGTTGCTC
>SCPW01000369.1 GCA_004298605.1 Gallionella sp. | reverse complement strand
AATTAATAGAACAGGGCGCGATAAATCGCGCCCCTACGGGGTTATTGGGTTCCAAATAGAATTGGAGCAGGCAGATTACAGCTTGAGAAAATGCTCGCGGTAGTGGCGTAATTCCTGGATGGACTCGTAGATATCGGCCAGCGCCTCATGCTTGCCGTGTTTTTTCATGCTTTGCACGACTTCCGGTTTCCAGCGTTTGGCGAGTTCCTTGACGGTGCTCACGTCGAGGTTGCGGTAATGGAAGTAGGCCTCGAACTTGGGCATCCAGCGCGCCAGAAAACGCCGATCCTGGCAAATGGAGTTGCCGCACATCGGCGAGATGTTGGCCGGCACGTATTCCTTGAGGAATTCGACCATTCGCGCTTCCGCCGTGGCTTCGTCGAGCGTGGATGCCTTCACTTTTTCGATCAAACCGGATTTGCCGTGGGTGGATTTGTTCCATGCGTCCATGCCGTCCAGCACGCTGTCCGGTTGGTGCACCACCAGCACCGGTGCCTCGGCGACAGTCTCCAGATTGCTGTCGGTGATGACGATGGCGAGCTCGATCACCCGGTCGGTATCCGGGTTGAGGCCGGTCATTTCAAGGTCTATCCAGATAAGGTGGTTTTGATTTTGTGCCATAATCCGCGCGCCATAACATGATTTGCCAGAAGCGTATTGTGGCATAACCGCACCTCTTGCGAAAACTGAATTCACATCCCATGACCGCGACACTATTCACCTCGATCTTCATCGCCGCGCTATTGCTGAACACGCTTGCCAAGCTGTGGCTGGCGCGCCGCCATCTGCTGTATGTCGCCGCGCACCGCGCCGCAGTGCCGGACGCGTTCCGCGAAAAGATCCAGTTGTCCGACCACCAGAAGGCGGCGGATTACACCTCGGCAAAAACGCGCTTCGCCATGCTCGGCGCCCTGTTCGATGCCACGCTGTTGCTGGCTTTTACGCTGGCGGGCTGCATCCAGCTCATCGCCGATATCTGTACCGGCTGGTTCGGCTCGCCGCTCGCGCAGGGCATGGCGACCATCGTTGCGGTGTTGCTGCTTTCGTCGCTGCTGGAAACCCCGTTCAGCCTGTACCGCACCTTTGTCATCGAGGCGCGCTTCGGTTTCAACAAAATGACCCTGGCGCTCTATCTGACCGACGCGCTGAAGAGCCTGTTGGTCGGCGCGATACTCGGTCTGCCGCTGCTGTTCGGCGTGCTGTGGCTGATGGAGCGCATGGGCGAATACTGGTGGCTGTATGTGTGGCTGGCGTGGATGGTGTTCAACCTGACCATCCTGTTTATCTATCCGTCGTTCATCGCGCCGCTGTTCAACAAATTCACGCCGCTACAAGACGAGGCGATGAAAGCGCGCATCGAGGCGTTGCTCGACAAATGCGGCTTCACCGCAAAGGGGTTGTTCGTGATGGACGGCTCGAAACGCAGCGCGCACGGCAACGCTTATTTCACCGGCTTCGGCAAAACCAAGCGCATCGTATTTTTCGACACGCTGCTGGGGCGGCTGAGCGGCAATGAAGTCGAGGCGGTGCTGGCGCATGAGCTGGGGCACTTCAAGCGCCATCATGTGATGAAACGCATCGCGGCGACTTTCGTCATGAGCCTGGGATTTCTGTGGCTGCTCGGGCAACTGATGCAGACCGCGTGGTTCTATCAGGGTTTGGGCGTCACC
>SCPW01000047.1 GCA_004298605.1 Gallionella sp. | reverse complement strand
ACATAATATTCCATGGTTTTTACTTCTCTCGAATTCCTGGTTTTTTTTCCGATTGTGGCAGGAATATATTTCCTGCTACCTAGTCGGGCACGCTGGTTTCATCTGCTGTTGGCCAGTTACTATTTTTATATGGCGTGGAAGCCGGTTTATGCGCTGCTCCTGCTCCTCTCCACGCTGACCTTTTATCTTGCCGCGCTGGGCGTGGAAAAATTCCGCGACAGAAAGCCATGGGAAAAACTGATATTTTTCCTCGGAATAGCCGCCAACCTCGGCATGCTATTCTTGTTCAAGTATTACAATTTCTTCGAGGCACAGGCCCGCTCGCTCGGGCTCGGAGGGGTCGATCTGCATTTGCCCGCACTGGATATTCTTCTTCCGATGGGAATCTCCTTCTACACGTTCCAAGGCATCAGCTACCTTGTCGATGTTTATCGTCGGCAATTGGCGGCAGAACGCCACTTTGGCTTGATGATGCTCTACAAGGCCTATTTCCCGCTGCTTGTCGCAGGCCCGATTGAACGCGGTGTCCATTTCATACCCCAAATACGAAGGGTTCTGCTAAGCGACAACGCCCATAAGATCCGCTTCGAATACGACCGGGTCGTTTCCGGGCTGCGGCTCATGTTGCTGGGTTTTTTCAAGAAGATTGTTCTCGCAGATAACTTTGCATTGATCGTTAATCCTGTCTACGCTTCTCCAGATGAATATAGCGGCATGAGCGCGCTGGTCGCGACTGTCGCCTTCGCCTTCCAGATATTCTTCGATTTCTCGGCTTACACGGATATCGCCAGGGGGATTTCGCGTATTCTGGGGTTTGAGATGATCGAGAACTTCAATCGCCCCTATTTTGCCACCAGTATTACGGACTTCTGGCAGCGCTGGCACATTTCGCTGTCATCATGGTTTCGCGATTATCTTTATATCCCGCTGGGCGGGAATCGTGTGCCGAAATGGCGCTGGTTCCTGAATCTGTGGATCGTATTCCTGCTATGCGGCCTATGGCACGGCGCGAGCTGGACCTTCCTGATCTGGGGCGCACTGCACGGTTTCTATTACTTTATGACGTACATGCTCACCCCGCCGACCCGCTGGCTGGTTGCGCACACTTTCTTGTCTCGATTCCCCGGATTGTGCCATTGGGCTCTCGTAACGATCACCTTTTCGCTGGTCTGTTGGGCGTGGGTGATGTTTCGTGCTGAAAGCCTTTCTCAGGCGCTCACGATCTGGGCCAATATCGCGCACATTCCCGCTGAGATGTTCGAATACCTGATGTTGGTGGTGACGGAAGGGGTTCCGTTTGCTCCCCTCAAAGCATTGGGACTGAGCTGGCTTTACGCACCCTCAAGCAAAATCTCCCTCATGCCGGTGTATGTGTTGGTGCTGACGGTGATCTATCTGGCCATCTCCTTCAGGATGCACCAGCAGGATGACGGTCCGGCCTTCGCGCTATGGGGTGCCGGCTACCGCTGGCTCTCCTATGGTTTCGCACTGGCCGGCATCCTGCTGCTCGGCCAGTTCGGGGCGTCCACCTTCATTTACTTCCAGTTCTGACCGCCGGCCATGACTAACCCATCAGGCTTCCATGAACTCAAGGAAATGCGCCGCGTGGCGGGCAAGGGCGCGCTGCTGCTGCCGTTCCTGTTGCTGCTGCTCGCGGAGCTCTTCGTGCTGCCGATCGACTTCTTCACTTTCCGCGTGTGGGAGGCGGCGCTGGCGGAGCCCTATCGCTACCCCGGCCCGTTCTATCCGAACTTGCATGTCAGGAAAGAACGGGAATACGGCGACCGCTATCGGCTCGACAGCCGTAGCCGCGTCGAGGCCAAGCCGGTCGAGTGGTTCACCGACGCCTACGGCTGGCGCAACCGGCCGGAGATCGAGCAGCAGGACAAATACGATGTGGTCGTCCTGGGGGATTCGAACATCGTCGGGAGTTTTCTCGATCAAGGAGACGTGCTTGCAGAGGTTATGGGTGCTCGAAGCAAAAAGGTTGTTTATTCTTATTCTTATGGAAGTGACCATATATCGCTATATTTCAGTGATTCTCGGATGGAAAAAAAATCGGGAGAGCTTCTGGTACTCGAATCTAAGGCAGGCAACTGGTCAGATACCAATGGTTATTTATACAACTTTTGTGCGCAACCGGATGGCTCTCTGGATATCAGAGATCGATCAACTGAGTTTGTGAATAACTATTACGCCCCATCTCGTAACACTGAACAAGAAAAAATCGAATCGCGGCTAACCAAGCAGGTGATGTTCCACTGGCTCAAAGCCAGTCTGGCCACGGGTTTTGAAATGCCGGCGAGACAGGCAAGTGAGCTTTTCTTTGGCAGGGCGAAACCGCAGTCTGATAATGGCGAGGTTTTCTGGCGGCCCTTTAACTGGGTTGCCTCCGGTGGCATCCTGAAGCCGCTGTCAGAGGAGCGTCAGCCAGCACTGGCGCTTCGGGCGGCAAGCAGCTCTTTCTGGAAAACCGAACAGTTCGTCTCCAGCCAGCCGGACGGGAAGATATTAGTCCGTTTTGAGGCGAAAAACTCGGTGACACCCTCACGGCACCGCCTCTGGATCCATGAGGATGGCAGCTACCGTTCCGTCGGCGAGTTCGTCGCGGGAAGCGCTTGGCAGACGTTCGAGATACCCATCACTCCCAACACCGGCAGCATCCTGGAGCTGCAGATCGACCAGACCGATGCCTGGCAATGGCTGTCGATCCGGGATTTCCGGGTGGTGGGTGGCGCTCCGTTGCCCGTGAAAGGAGGGGGCACGGTGGCAGTGCCGATGGCGGCCTGGACGAGCCAAGGCACGCCCTGCGCGGGAGCGGATGCCGACTGCCGCCAATGGGATGTGGCAGGCAAGAAGGGCTATGTTCAGACCCCGGTGTTGCCGCAGCCGGGCGAGGCAGGCCTGCTGATCCGCTTCGAGGCGCGTAGCGACAGGCCGGCAACCGCCTTTACGCCGGTCTATCTCTTCGAGGGTGAAAAATACCGGGCAGTCGCGCAGTACGCATTTGGCCACGAGTGGCAGGAGTTTTCGCTGTTGCTCAAACCGGATCGCGCCGTGCCGGCCAAGATACAGGTCGATTATCCGGAAGCTGCCGGCTCGCTGGCGATCCGTAATTTTCAGGCGATCCCGGTCGAGCGTTTACGCTAATTCATGGAATGAGATGATGAACAATAAAGAAGATTATTGGCGTCCCATGTCGAGGGCTCTCATTGCGATACTAGCGGCTTTTTCGCTGGTTGCCTGCGGTAATGGCTCACAGCAACCGACCGGGAAGAAGGCGCAGCATGACGGAGCGCCGCAAGCTCCGAAAACGCCCCCCGTGCTCACCGCGCAGGTCAGCCTCTCGCCATTGTTCGAATCAGGGCAGGGCTGGGGTGTCGGCTATGCCAAAGCAAAAGCCCAGGGGGAAGGCAGGGGCGTCGTCGTCGGCCCCGGCACGGATAATTCCAATGTCTTCGCGCAGCAATTTTCCGTCAGGCCGGACGAGCCATTCAAAATCATAGCGCGCGCCTCGAGTGTGGGCAAACCCAAGGCGATGGGCCGTTTCCAGATCAACTGGCTGGATGCCGACAGCAAATTTATTTCAACCTCTATACAGCCATTCGAGGTGGCGCAGGAAGAAAAGACCTTTGAGGCATACGTGACGGCTCCACCCGGCGCGACGACAGGGACGCTATACGTGGTGCCTGCCGGCAAGGAAGATGTGGTGCGCTATACCGAAATGAAAGTGCTGGGGGAGAGCGCACGAGCCAAGCCCGGCACGGTTCCGGAAACGAAGGCCATCGTTCCCGTATCGCCACCCGTCAGCCAGGGCGCTCCTCTGGCAAAAGCAGTCGCAGCTTCGAACTCTTTTCCGAAGCCGCCCAACCTGACTCCGCTGGATGGCTCAGGCCGTTCTCTCACCGTGGCCGAGAGCCAGTATTATTTCTACCATGCGGCCAAGGCCATGCAGCGCAGGGCCAAAGAGCGCGGCATGGATTTCATCATGTACGTGATGCCGGACTACAACATTTCCCGGCTCATGCCGGCGATCAACCAGTTGCGCGCCGAGGGCATCAAGGTGCTGGCTTACGAGCCGCAAGGCAACTGGAAATCCGGAGTAGATGAAAGCTGGTACTGGCAAAAGGCCGACTCGCACTGGACGGAGGCCGCCGTCCGACTGACTGCGGACGAGATACTGGGAATGTGGAAAACACAGGCCGTTGCCAACCGGCCGTTTTCCGCAGAGCTGCAGGCGGCATACAGCAATGGCTTCCCGCAAAAAACTCCCCAGTAAGTTACAATGCACCTCGAGCAGTTTTAGTGCGCCGATCGCTTAAGCAACACTTCACACTGG
>SCPW01000368.1 GCA_004298605.1 Gallionella sp. | reverse complement strand
AAAATTTCTGCCGCAGCCCGCGCCGAACAGCACGTCGCCGCAGAACAGGGTTTCCGGCGTGACATAGGCGAGGTGGTCGTCGAGGTGGCCGGGGATTTCGAGGATGTCAAACACCGTGCCGAGTGTATCCAGCTTGAGCCGGTCGCCTTCATGCAGGCAGTGGCTGATGTGCGGGTTGCCGGGATGTCGCCGCCCGTACACCGGCACGTTGTATACTTCGCGCAATTTTGCGATGCCGCCGATGTGGTCGGCGTGGCGGTGGGTGCATAGGACAGCGTCCAGCCGCAGGCCGTGCGCATCCAGGAATGCCAATACCGGCGCGGCTTCGCCGGGATCGACCACGGCGGCATACCGGTCGTTGTGGATCGCCCAGATGTAGTTGTCCCGCAGGGCGGGGATGGCGGTAATGATGGCTTCAATGTCGGACACGGGTACGGGCAAATTGGAAAGTGGATGATGCCGAATTGTAAATTAACCGCGCAAAGTTTGAGCGATTGGTTCGCCACGCCGCAGGGCGGCTATGTGCTGGCGCGCGAGCAGGCCTATTTCGACCGCACGGTGAGCGATATCTTCGGTTATAACGCGCTGCAATTGGGTTTGCCGGAACATAATTTTCTGGGCGGCAGCCGGATGCCGTTGCGCTTCAGCGCGGGCAATCAAGCGGGGAACGCCGTGCGGCTGTGTTGTACGGAATTGCCGTTTGCCAGCGCCAGCCTGGACTTGGTGCTGATACCGCATGCCCTCGAATTTTCCGAGCACCCGCACCAGATCATCCGCGAGGTGGAGCGGGTGCTGATGCCGGAAGGCAGCCTGATTATCAGCGGCTTCAACCCGCGCAGCCTTTGGGGTTTGCGCCGTGCGCTGGGCCCCAAACAGAGTTATCCGTGGAGCGGCCATTTCATTGCTTTGCCGCGCCTCAAGGATTGGCTGGCATTGCTCGGTTTCGAAGTGGTGGGCGGGCGCTTTGCCGCTTACGCGCCGCCATTTCGCCAAGCCAAATGGCTGGAGCGGTGCGCCTTTATGGAAGCGGCGGGCGACCGCTGGTGGGCGGTGAGCGGCGGAGTGTATTTTGTCCATGCGGTGAAGCGCGTGCACGGGATGCATTTAATCAAGCCGCAATGGAACGAGAGACTGGTGGATAAGCTGCTGCCGGTCGCACCCAAGTTGAATAACAAGATCACGCAACGCGACAGGATTGATGCTCAATGAACAAAGATGTGGTGGAAATTTTTACCGACGGCGCGTGCAAAGGCAACCCCGGTGTGGGCGGCTGGGGCGCGCTGCTGTGCAGCAAGGGCAAAGAACGCGAGTTGTTTGGCGGCGAGATGCACACCACCAACAACCGCATGGAGCTGATGGGCGCGATTGCCGCGCTGGAGGCGCTGAAGCGGCATTGCCAGGTGCGCCTGCACACCGATTCAAAATATGTGCAGCAGGGTATCAGCGCCTGGATACATGGCTGGAAGCAGCGCGGCTGGAAAACGGCGGACAAGAAGCCGGTGAAGAATGAAGATTTGTGGCGCAGGCTGGATGCGCTGGCGGCACAACATCAAATCGAATGGGTGTGGGTCAAAGGCCACGCCGGGCACGACGGCAACGAGCGCGCCGACGAACTGGCGAACCGTGGCGTGGAACTGATGCAGGGGAACGGCAATGCGTAAAATTGTGGTGGATACCGAAACGACCGGCCTGGACCCGAAACAGGGCCACCGCATCATCGAGCTGGCGGCGATCGAACTGGAAGGGCGCAAGGTATCGCTGCGGCGCTTCCACCGCTATCTCAACCCAGAGCGCGAGATCGAAGCGGGCGCGGTGGCGGTGCATGGTTTGACCTACGAGCGTTTGCAAAACGAGGCGAAATTCGCCGATATCGCGATCAGCTTTCTGGAGTTCATCGAAGACGCCGAGCTGGTTATTCACAACGCGCCGTTCGACGTGGGTTTTCTTAACCATGAACTGGAATTGATCGGGTTGCCGCCGTTAAAAAACGCGGTGCTGGATACACTGAAGGTCGCGCGGGAAATGCATCCGGGCAAGAAGAATAGCCTGGATGCGTTGTGTGGCCGCTATGAAATCGACAACGCGCACCGCAGCCTGCACGGCGCGTTGCTGGATACCGAACTGCTCGCCGAAGTATATTTCGCGATGACGCGCGGGCAAAAGAGTTTGCTCGGCGACGACGATGTGCCCAAAACCCGCCAGCCCGCGGTGTTGAGCGCCGATGCGTCGCGCCCCAGGCTGCGCGTGTTGCAGCCCGGCGCGGAAGAGCTGGCCGCACACGCGCAACAGCTTGTTGAGATCGACAAGGCGAGCAAGGGTGCGTGTTTGTGGAAGAAGCTGGAGATGGGGGCGGGTGGATAAGCGATAGCGCATCCACCTTCAGCATCTCTTTGGTGGATGCGCTATCGCTTATCCACCACTTGGAGAGCAGGAAATTACCAAAATACCATTTATAAATTATGCCAAAACGAAACCCATCCCCACCCCAACCCTCCCCTTGAAGTGGAGGGAGTAGTGTTCCTCCCCCTTCAAGGGGGAGAGCGTTAGCGAGGGGGCAACTAGGTGGGGGATGGGGTGATGTTGGTAGCATGATT
>SCPW01000046.1 GCA_004298605.1 Gallionella sp. | reverse complement strand
CCCTGGGCGAGAGCAAGCAGGAGCTGGTGTATAGCCGTTTGGCGCGGCGGTTGCGCGCTACCGGCATCAAAACCTTCGCGGAATACCTGGACCATTTGCAGCATGGCGATAAAGCCGAGTGGGAAGCCTTCGCCAATTCGCTGACCACCAACCTGACCTCGTTTTTTCGCGAGGCGCACCATTTCCCCACCCTCGCCGAGCATCTGCGCAAACTGGGCACGGCGCGGCCTGCCGTGCTGTGGTGTTCGGCCTGCTCCACGGGCGAAGAGGCCTATTCCATGGCGATGACCGTGGCGGATACGTTTGGCGGCTTCGACTACCCGGCCAGGATCATCGCGTCCGACCTGGATACCGGGGTGCTTCAAACCGCGCGTGAAGGCCGCTACAAACTGGAATCGGTCGCCAAGATGCCGGCGCAGCAGGCCGATAAATTCTTCATGCGCGGCAAAGGCGAGGATGCGGGCTTCGTGCGGGTGCGCCCCGAGTTGCAGAAAATGATCAGTTTCCAGCGCATCAACCTGCTGGATGCCAGTTGGCCGATACGCGAGCAACTGGACGCGATATTCTGCCGCAATGTGATGATCTATTTCGACAAGGGTACGCAACTGGCGATACTGAAAAAGTTCGCCCCCCTGCTGCGCGGCAACGGCCTGCTGTTCGCCGGGCATTCGGAGAGTTTTTATCATGCCGATGCCTGGTTCAAATTGCGCGGCCATACCGTATACGAGTTGGCGGAAAAGTTAAAGGCGGCTCGCGCGTGATTAACAGGACAAGCTTGCAGCCATTCGGCCAGCGCATCATCGTGGTCGGTTCTTCCACCGGCGGCACCGAAGCGATCAAGGCGTTCCTGTCCGGGATGCCGGGACACGCGCCCGCCATCCTGATTACGCAGCATATGCCGGAATTGTTCACGAAGTCTTTTGCGGCGCGGCTGGATGGCCTGTGCGAAATACACGTGAGAGAGACCGGGCACCATGAAATCATCCAGCCGGGGGTCGCATATCTCGCGCCCGGCCATTCGCACCTGCTGCTGGAGCGCGCCGGCGGCAGTTACCGGACGGTGCTCAGCCGCGATCCGCCGGTCAACCATCACCGGCCTTCGGTCGAGGTATTGTTCCGCGCTGCCGCCAACGTATTGGGCGGCAACGCCGTCGGCGTCATGCTGACCGGTATGGGCAAGGACGGCGCGGCGGCGATGCTGGAAATGCGCCGGGCCGGAGCCTACAACTTCGCGCAGGACGAGGCGAGTTGCGTGGTGTTCGGGATGCCGCGCGAGGCCATCGCGCTGGGCGCGGTGGACGAGATCGTACCGCTGGCAAAAATGGCGGAACGCGTGCTCGCGCATATGGGCGTAGCCAAATAGCCTTTAATTCCCCCCGCTATTCCCCCAATCAAATTTCCCCAGGTTGCCGATAATTGCTCTAACCAGCTAGCAGTTTCACCAGTCGAATGGTGCGCGAGCTGACCCGTGGAGCCCATCATGGCAGAAGATAGCGACCTGGAAAAAACAGAACAGCCCTCACAGCGGCGACTTGACCAGGCAAGGGAAAAAGGCCAGGTCGCGCGCTCGCGCGAGTTGTCCACGTTCGCCGTGTTGCTGGCGGGCGGCGGGACGCTGTGGTTCATGGGCTCGGCGCTCACCGAAAGCATGGTGAAGCTGCTGCATGACGGGTTGACGCTGGATCGGGAGGTGGCATTCAACACCGGCCTGATGATCCCGCGCCTCTACGATTTGTCGCTGGAGGCATTGGTCTCCTTCCTGCCTTTGCTGCTCGCGGTGATGGTTGCGGCGGCATTTTCGCCACTGTTGCTGAATGGCTGGCTGTTCAGCACCGAAGCCCTGCAACCGCAGTTTTCCCGGATGAACCCGCTCTCCGGTATCGCCCGCATGTTCTCCGTACACGCGCTGGTGGAGCTGGCCAAGGCCGTCGGCAAATCCATCCTGGTAGGCGGTGTCGCGGCATGGGTGATCTGGCACAACAAGGATGCGGTAATGGCGCTCGGCGCGCAATCCGCCATTACCGCGATTCCGCAGATGGGGCATCTGGTCGGCGCGAGTTTCATGATGATAGCCGGCGCGATGTTGCTGATCGTGGCGATAGACGTGCCGTTCCAGTTATGGGACCACAACAAGAAGCTGATGATGACCAAGGAAGAGGTGCGCCAGGAAGCCAAGGAAACCGAAGGCGACCCGATGGTCAAGGGACGCATACGCAACTTGCAGCGCGAAGCGGCTCGCCGCCGCATGATGGCGGCGATACCGACCGCCGATGTGGTGGTGACCAACCCGACGCATTATGCGGTGGCGTTGAAGTACAGCGACCAGGGAATGCGCGCG
>SCPW01000367.1 GCA_004298605.1 Gallionella sp. | reverse complement strand
ACTCCCCACTCCCCACTCCCCACTCCCCACTCCCCACTCCCCACTCCCCACTCCCCACTCCCTACTTCGCCTGGAACACAAACACGCCATCCCAGCCGGCGGCCGGCGGGTTTTTGCGGAAATAGGCCACGCGCCCGGCATAAATTTCATACAACGCCGTACCCGGCGACATGCGCTGCAAGTTCATCAATTGCAGCTCGGCCTGATCCCAATCCTGTTTGCGGTACAGGCGGCGCACTTCGTGGAACAGTTTGATTTCGTCATTCAGCGCCTTGCCCACTTCGCCTGCCGGTCCGACCGGCTCGTAAATCGCGATGGGCTTATCTTTACCTTTTACCCGCACGTGGTCAAGCTCGCGGTACACGAAATCCGTCACGGTATTCCGGGTGTTTTCGCCGACGATGATGTCCACGCCGTATTGTTTGGTGATGCCTTCCAGGCGCGACGCAAGGTTCACTTCATCGCCCATCACCGTGTAGGCGACGCGCACTTCGGAGCCCATGTTGCCGACGCTGACGCGCCCGGTATTGATGCCCACACCGGCACGAATTTCCGGCCAGCCGCGCTCCTTGAAGCGCGGCTGCAAAACTTTCAGCACCGCCTGCATCTCGATGCCCGCCAGCATGGCGTTGCGCGCATGGTTCTCGTCCGGCAGCGGCGCGCCCCAGAATGCCATGATGCAATCGCCCATGTATTTGTCTATGGTGCCGCGGTGCTTGTAGATCACGCGGGACAAGGGCGTCAGGAACTCGTTCATCAGCAGCGTCAATTCTTTCGGGTCCAACCCTTCCGAAATGCCGGTGAAGCCGCGCACATCCGAAAACAGGACGGTCATCTCGCGGCTTTTGCCTTCCATGGATACGCTTTCCGGATGTTCGGCCATCTCCTCGACCAGTTCGCCCGGCACATATTGGCCGAACAGGCCGGTAATCTGGCGTTTGGTGCGCGACTCGACGAAGTAGCCGTAGGACATATTCAAGGCGAACAGCAGCGCGATCATCGTCAGGCTGTTCGCCACGGGCATCAAGATGTCGGCATAGTGCCATGCCGCCAGGCTCAGTCCCGCCGTGGCGGCGAACACGAACGCCGAAGCCAGAATCGCTTTGGCCGCCCCCAGTCGCGGCAGCAAGAAACTCAGAACAACGCCGACAGACAACAGCCAGACCACCTCGGCGCCCAGCATATAGGCGGGGCGCTCTTTCAGATTCTGGTCGAGGATGCCGGCGATCATGTTGGCGTGAACCTCCACCCCCGGATAAGCCTCCGCCACCGGCGTGGCGCGCATATCCAGCAAGCCGAGCGCCGTGGTGCCCACCAGCACAATCTTGTCCTTGAGCCCGGCAAGATCGACGCGGTCGTGCAACACATCGGCAACCGTAATATAACGGAAGCTCCCTTGTCCGCCACGGTAGGGGACAAAAGTGGCCACCTCGCTGTCTACCGGAATTTTTAATGCGCCACCGGACGCGCCCAACGCCAACCACTCCAGACCGGCATATCCGCTGTCCTTGCCCCCGGCAAAACCCGGCAGCAATTTGGGGTGTCCCAACAGGGTGCGCACCACCGCGAGGGACAGGGACTCGTAGTACGCGCCGTTATATTCGGCCAGCATCGGCACGCGGCGCACCACGCCATCGGCATCCACCACCGGGTTGAAGTGCCCGGCGCCCGCCGCAGCTTTCTGCAATTCGGGAAGGTTTGCCCCGTAACCGTTCCACGCCGTGAATCCGATCGGTCTGCCCTTGAACGCGCCTGCCGGGAAAACCGGATCGGGCAATGCGCCCGATATGCTGGCGACACGCTGGTTGGTCAGGTAATAACCCAATACCACATTGCGTTTCCCGATCCTGTCGGCAAACAGCTTATCGTATTCGAGTTGCGGCTGGATGTGTGCCAATACCGCCTGGAACTGCGCATCATTTTTGAGCTGATTTTGCCCGATCCCCTGCAACACCTTCAGCCCGGAGCTTTCGTCTTTTTCGGCGAACACCACGTCGAAGCCGACCACCGCGACGCCATATTTGTCGAACAGCTTGTCCATCAGCACGGCGAGCCGGTCGCGGCTCCACGGCCAGCGGCCTTCCTCCTTGAGGCTTTTTTCGTCTATGTCGAGAATGACGATGCGATCATCCACCGTGCGCGGCATGGTCAACTGCAAGCGGTAATCATAGATAAAGGAGGAGAGCTTATCGACAAAATTCAGCCGGTAAAAATGAGCCGCGTTGCCGGTAAAAAACAAGACAACCAGCAGCCCGAGCCCGATCAAGATTGCGTTTTTTTTCACGCTGCGGCCTTTAACAGAAGGCTGGGTTCCGGGGGTAACCTACACTCGCCCAGCCCCCACCAGGTTATCCCTTGAAATAAAACTCCATCTTGATTCCGGCCAGTTCGATCACATCGTGGTCGTACAGTTGGTGCGGGTGATAGCCCAGCACCTGCCCGTTCAC
>SCPW01000366.1 GCA_004298605.1 Gallionella sp. | reverse complement strand
CTCGTTTTTGGAACGCGAGGCGACCGCCTGCGCAATCAAGGCATTCATGTCCGCGGCTCGCTCCGTCGTGCGGTCGAACACAAAATGCAGTGTCGGTACCGTGTGAATATGCAGCCGTTTGAACAGGCCGGCGCGCAAAAAGCCGGCCGCCTGATTCAAACCTTCGGTACATTCTTTCGTGTCCCCCTTCAGCAGACTGAAAAAAACCTTGGCATGCGCGTAGTCCGGCGTGACTTCGACCGACTGGATCGTGACCATGCCGACGCGCGGATCCTTCAACTCGCGCGCGATCAATTCGGTCAGATCGCGCTGGATCTGATCGGCCACCTTGAAGGCGCGGTTGGGGGTGCTGGACTTCTTGCGCACGATTTATCGCGATCTCTTCAAAGGTGGATCAAAGCGTTCTGGCCACTTCGCGAATTTCAAAGAACTCCAGCACATCGCCTTCCTGGATGTCGTTGTAGTTCCTGATGTTCAAGCCGCAATCGAAGCCTTCCTTGACTTCCTTGGCATCGTCCTTGAAACGCTTGAGCGAGTCGAGTTCACCGGTGAAGATGACCACGTTGTCGCGCAACAGACGAAGACGGGCAGAGCGCCTGACCACGCCGGCGGTAACCATGCAACCGGCAATCGAGCCGATCTTCGAGACCTTGAACACCTGACGAATTTCGGCGGTACCGATGACCTCCTCCTTCTTGTCCGGCGTCAACATGCCCGACATGGCCAGCTTGAGTTCGTCGACGGCATCGTAGATGATGTCGTAGTAGCGGATATCGATGCCATTGTTCTCCGCCAGCTTGCGCGCACCGGCATCGGCACGGGTGTTGAAACCGATGATGATGGCCTTGGCGGCAATGGCCAGATTCACATCCGACTCGCTGATGGCGCCGACCGCCGCGTAAACCAACTGCACCTTGACCTCGTCGGTGGAGAGCTTGAGCAGCGACTGCGCCAACGCTTCCTGGGAACCCTGCACATCGGCCTTGACGATGATGGGCACCATCTTGACTTCGCCGGCCGCCATGTCGGTGAACATGTTTTCCAGTTTGGCTGCCTGCTGCTTGGCCAACTTGGTGTTGCGGAACTTGCCGGCACGGTAGGTGGCAATTTCACGGGCCCGGCGTTCGTCCGCCATCACCATGAATTCGTCGCCCGCTTGCGGTACCTCCGTCAAACCCTGAATTTCCACGGGGATCGAAGGGCCGGCCGACTTGATGGTCTTGCCATTTTCGTCCAGCATGGCGCGCACCCGCCCATAAGTGGAGCCGGCCAACACCACGTCGCCGGTCTTGAGGGTTCCCGACTGCACCAGCACAGTGGCCACCGGGCCGCGTCCGCGGTCGAGTTGCGCCTCGATCACCAGACCCTTAGCCATGGCATCCACCGGCGCGCGCAGTTCCAGCACTTCAGCCTGCAACAAAACCTGCTCCAGCAAGGCATCAATGCCCTGCCCGGTCTTGGCCGATACCGGCACAAAGGGCGAATCGCCACCGAATTCCTCCGGCACCACTTCTTCCACCACCAGCTCGTTCTTGACGCGTTCCGGATTGGCATCCGGTTTGTCGATCTTGTTGATCGCCACCACGATCGGAACCCCGGCCGCCCTGGCATGCTTGATCGCCTCCTTGGTTTGCGGCATCACGCCGTCGTCCGCAGCGACCACCAGAATCACGA
>SCPW01000365.1 GCA_004298605.1 Gallionella sp. | reverse complement strand
ACACCGCCATGCTCGGGGTAAACATTCAGCCCAACAGCATGTGTTTGGTAGGTGCGGCGCGGGTTGCACCGGATATTCTTGCCATGATGGTGTCGCTGATTTCTTTTATTTGGTTTGGTGGCGGTATCCTCGCTGTGCTGTTCGATCAGCGCATGGCGCGGCAAAATGCGCAGACATTGGCGCAACTCGAACAAACGTACAGCCGGGTATTGAAGGATCTGGAATATCAAAAATATGCGCTGGATCAGCACTCGATCGTGGCGATTACCGATGTGCGCGGCGCGATCACTTATGTCAACGACAGATTCTGCGCCATCAGCCAGTATTCGCGCGATGAATTGCTCGGCCAGAACCATCGCCTGATCAATTGTGGCGCACACCCGAAAGCGTTTTTTCGCGACATGTACCGCACCATCGCATCGGGTAAGGTATGGCATGGTGAAATTTGCAATTGCGCCAAGGATGGCCATCCGTATTGGGTGGACACCACCATCGTGCCCAACATGGGCAATGATGGCAAACCGTTCCAATACATCTCGATACGGACTGATATCACCGAGCGCAAGCTGGCTGAGGAGAAAATCCGCCAACTCGCCTTTTACGATGCGCTCACCGGCCTGCCCAACCGCCGCCTGCTGATGGATCGCCTGCATCAGGCGCTCGCCGCCAGCGCGCGCAGCGGACAGCATGGCGCGCTGATGTTTCTGGATATGGATCGCTTCAAAGCGCTCAACGATACCAAGGGGCATGATGCTGGCGACATGTTGCTGATCGAAGTCGCCAAACGGTTGCAGGGCTGTGTGCGCGATATCGACACCGTGGCGCGGTTGGGCGGCGATGAATTTGTCGTGGTGCTGGAGGCATTGGGCGGCACAGATACTGAAGCCGCCACCGCCGCCGCGCTGGTTGCGGAGAAAATCCGTGATGCCTTGAACCGGCCATATCAACTTCAGGGGTATGAACACCGCACCACTGCCAGCATAGGCGTCAGCATATTTTACGGTAATCAACAAAGCGTCGATGATCTGCTCAAATGCGCGGACAAAGCGATGTACCAGGCCAAGACCGCAGGGCGCGAAAGAAATTTTAGCGGCCCGCCAAAGACCTGAACAGCCATGGCAGCAAAAAAATTTGCAAAAGCCCGGATGAGCCACTAGAATGCGCGCCTTTCCGTTGTACCGAATTATCGAGGAGTAGTCATGGCAAATAGCGCACAAGCCCGGAAACGTGCCCGTCAAGCAGTTAAACAGAATGCCCATAACAGCAGCTTGCGCTCCGAACTGCGCACTGCGGTCAAGAAGGTTCTCAAGGCGATTGAAGCGGGCGACAAGGCCGCCGCCCAAGCTGTTTACAGGGACTCCGTCAGCACCGTGGACAGCATCGCCGACAAGAAAATCATCCACAAAAACAAGGCTGCCCGCCACAAGAGCCGCCTGTCTGCGGCTATCAAAGCAATGGCGTAACCGCCCGGGCGCTTTGATTTACCGCAACAAGCCGACAGTGATGTCGGCTTGTTTGCTTTGTGGGGCTGTTTGGCTCAATATACGCACCCTGATTAATTGCTAAACGGCGGCTCGGTCCGCCGTCTGTATTTTATGTCACACGTAATGAACACTTATGCGCGCCTCCCCGTCGCTTTTGTGCGCGGTGAAGGCGCCTGGCTCTGGGACGCCGAAGGCAAACGTTATCTGGACGGTTTGTCCGGCATCGCCGTGAACACGTTGGGCCATGCGCATCCCGAGTTCACCGCCGCGCTTGGCGAGCAGATCGGCAGGCTGATCCACTGCTCCAACGTCTATCAGGTGCAAGGGCAGGAGCTGCTGGCCGATAAGCTGTGCGGCCTGTCGGCCATGCAGGAAGTGTTTTTCTGCAATTCCGGCTGCGAGGCGAACGAAGCGGCCATCAAGCTGGCGCGCATGTTCGGCCACCAGCGCGGCATCGAGATACCCAGCATCATCGTGATGGAAAAGTCCTTCCATGGCCGCACGCTGGCGACGCTCTCCGCCACCGGCAACCGCAAGGTGCAGGCGGGTTTCGAGCCGCTGGTGAAAGGTTTCGTGCGCGTTCCCTACGACGATCTCGCGGCCATCGAACAAGTCGCGGCACACAATCCCGATGTAGTCGCCGTACTGGTCGAGCCTATCCAGGGCGAAGGCG
The DNA here is from genome assembly GCA_004298605.1 of Gallionella sp. Taxonomy (GTDB): domain Bacteria; phylum Pseudomonadota; class Gammaproteobacteria; order Burkholderiales; family Gallionellaceae; genus Gallionella. The sequence continues at coordinate 1,419 of SCPW01000365.1, read as the reverse complement.
GTGTCCGCACGCCGGACGCCGCCTATCTGCAAGGGCTGCGCAGGATTTGCGACCAGCAGGGCTGGCTGCTGATGCTGGACGAAGTGCAATGCGGCATCGGCCGCACCGGCAAGTGGTTCGCCCACCAGCATACCGGCATCCTGCCGGATGTGATGACGCTGGCCAAAGGCCTGGGTTCCGGCGTGCCCATCGGCGCGTGCCTTGCTGCCGGCAAGGCCGCCGGAACATTCCAGCCCGGCAATCATGGTTCGACGTTCGGCGGCAACCCGCTGGCCTGCGCGGCTGGTCTGTCCACGCTGGATATTATCGGGCGGGGCGAATTGCTGGCTCATGCCGAAAGCCTCGGCCAGTTTATCCGGCAGGGTTTCGCCGACGCGCTGCAAGGCGTGAACGGCCTCAAGGCCATCCGCGGGCAGGGGCTGATGATCGGTGTCGAGCTCGACAAGCCTTGTAGCGACCTGGTCAAGCTGGCGCTCGCCCAAGGGCTGCTGGTCAACGTGACGGCCGACAATGTGATCCGGCTCTTGCCGCCGCTCATCATGTCGCGAGACGAAGCGCGGCAGTTGCTGGATATATTGTGCCCGCTGATAAAAAAATTTTTGCAACCCTGATTGGAAACGGATCATGTCGGCAAAACAGTTGGTGGCGGTGAGACATTTTTTGCAGTTCAAGGATTTCACGCGCGACGAATTTGAGTACCTGTTCGAGCGCACCCGCCTCATCAAGCAAAAATTCAAGTCCTATCAGCAGTATTGGCCGCTCACCGACCGCACCCTGGTGATGATTTTCGAGAAGGCCAGCACGCGCACGCGCCTGTCTTTCGAAGCGGGTATGCAGCAGCTCGGCGGCTCGGCAATTTACCTCAATACGCGCGATTCGCAATTGGGGCGCGGCGAGCCGGTGGAGGATGCCGGCCAGGTGATTTCGCGCATGTCCGACCTGGTCATGATCCGCACCTACGAGCAATCCATCATCGAACGCTTTGCCGCGCATTCGCGCGTGCCGGTCATCAACGGCCTGACCAACGAATACCACCCCTGCCAGGTGCTCGCCGACATCTACACCTATGTCGAGCAGCGCGGTTCGATCCGCGGCAAGACCGTGGCGTGGATCGGCGACTCCAACAATATGTGCAATACCTGGCTGCAAGCGGCGGAAATACTCGATTTCAACGTGCATGTCTCGACCCCGCCCGGCTACGAGGTCGAGCCGGAACGCGCCGGATTATTCGGCGAAGACCACTACGAAGAATTTGCCGACCCGATGGAAGCCGCGCGCGGCGCGGATATGGTGACCACCGACGTGTGGACCAGCATGGGCTTCGAAGCCGAAAACGAAGAACGGATGAAGGACTTTGCCGACTGGCAAGTGGATCAGGACATGATGCGCGTCGCCGCAAAAGACGCGCTGTTCATGCAC
>SCPW01000364.1 GCA_004298605.1 Gallionella sp. | reverse complement strand
GATCTCAGATTCAAGCTGCTCTCGCACGTCAAAGATCCATTAGCCTCGCTTCGTGCCTTCAACCAAGAAGTAGGAAAAACCGAATCGCCGTTTGAACGAGAAGTGCTAAAGCGTCTGACCGACGCTGGATACAAGGTCAAGACGCAATGGCAGGTTGGCTATTTCAGGATCGATATGGTTGTTGAAGGTGGTGGCAACCGCCTTGCTGTGGAATGCGATGGCGACCGTTATCACCCGATGGAAAAACTAGCCGAGGACATGGATCGCCAGGCCATTCTTGAGAGGCTGGGCTGGCAGTTCGTCCGCATCCGAGGAAGTGCCTTCTACCGTGACAAAGAGCTGTCTATGAGGCCGGTGTTTGCACGTCTGGCAGAGCTAGAGATACCGCCAGAAGCAAATATGGATGAACAGCCCGTGTCCGACATGACGCTCATTCATGAGCTGGACGACCTGATAGACCAAGGGTTTAACATCGAAGAAGTTCAGGAACATGAAGCCCTAATATCCGATGAGCTAGACTCAACAGTGGGTGGTGGCGACCAAAGGGAGTTTGGTGGTTTTGCCACCAATCCTGCCGACTTCGATCATGGGCAAGTTGAGTCACTTCTTGGTAGCTTGGGTGGAATAGCACCACTGGATGATTTCTTGCGCGAGTTCGCCAAGGCCAAAGGGTTCCAGCGTCTCGGCCGCAATGTGCGAAAAGGACTTGAGTCCGAGTTGGCGAGGCTCAGTCGCACAGGCAAGATTGCTATTGAAAGTGGCGTGATCCGACTGTGTATCGGCAGTTAAGGGAAAAGGCAGAGGTGTAGGTTGATGCTCAAGTCGCCATTTAAAAAGGTTCACCTGCCATGAAACCGTTGCGCATTTTTATCAGCAGCGTTCAGAAGGAGCTTGCCGCAGACCGCATCACGCTGCGCGATTGGCTGCGCAACGATGCGTTGATGCACCGGTTTTTCGAGCCGTTTCTGTTCGAGGGTGTGCCAGCGGCTGACCGTCGTGCCGATGAGGTTTATCTGGACGAGGTGGCGGGGTGCGATATTTACGTCGGGCTGTTTGGCGACGAGTATGGCTATGAAGATGCCGAAGGTGTTTCGCCCACCGAACGGGAATTTGCCCATGCCACTGCGCACCATAAGACCCGTTTGATTTTTGTGAAGGGCGCGGACGATCTTCGCCGCCATGCCAAGATGCAGGCGTTGATCGGGCGCGTGGGCAATGAGTTGATCCGTCGCCGCTATGCCAGCACTGCCGAGTTGGTCGCCGGGCTGTATGCGGCTTTGGTGCAATATCTGGAATCGCATGAGCTGATTCGCAATGGGCCGTTTGATGCCGCGCCGTGCCGCAATGCCACGCTGGCTGATCTGGATGAGGAGCGCATGGCAACCTTTCTGCGCCGCGCTCGTCGCGCACGGGGCTTTCCGCTGCCGGAGGAGGCCACGCCGGGCGAGTTGCTGACGCATCTCAATTTGCTGGATGCAGGCCTTCCCACCAATGCCGCGATGCTGTTGTTCGGCAAACAGCCGCAACGGTTTCTAATTTCTTCCGAAGTGAAGTGCGCGCACTTCCACGGGCTGGAGGTGGCCAAGCCGATCCCGTCGTATCAGGTTTACAAGGG
>SCPW01000363.1 GCA_004298605.1 Gallionella sp. | reverse complement strand
ATTTTCAAATCGTTCGCGCCGTCGCCCATCGCGATGACCTGCTCCGGACCGAGCCCCAGTTCCTCGCGGGTTTTCACCAGCCAGTCGGCCTTGCCTTGCGCATCGAGAATGTTGCCCAACACCTTTCCGGTGAGCTTGCCGCCCGCGATTTCCAGCGTGTTGGCGTGGGTGAAATCGAGCCCCAGCCTCGGCTTGAGGCGTTCGGTGAAAAACAGGAAACCGCCGGACACCAGCAGCGTCCTGATGCCATGTTCCTTCAGTTTGGCCAGCATGATCTCCGCGCCGGGATTGAGGCGCAGGCGCTCGTCATACACGCGCTGCAAAGCATGTTCGTCCAGCCCTTCCAGTAGCGCGACACGGCGGCGCAGGCTCTCGGAAAAGTCGATCTCGCCGCGCATCGCCGCTTCGGTAATGGCCGCCACCTGAGGCTTCAGCCCCTGCATATCGGCGATTTCGTCGATGCACTCGATGCTGATCAGCGTCGAATCCATGTCCATCACCACCAGCCCGAAGTCGGCAAGCTTCCGCCCGCGCGGCACGAAGCCGTAATCGATCCGGTTCGCCAGGCAGTAAGGCGCGATCTCGGGATGCGCCCGCGCTTCAGCCAACCGGTATGCGTGCCCGGCGACCTGCTCGAAGCGCCCGCCCTGCGCGAGCTTGGCGAGATGGTCGAGATGTGTGGAAGGAATGTCGTGCAGTGCTTGAAGGATGAGGTTCATGAAGTTGGTTTGTTATGAATACGTGGTAGTTAATGCTTGTAAGCCAGGGTTTTTGCATCCCGATTGCTGGGTCGGAAACGATGTTCAGCCGTGTCGGGGAACTCATGGCGTATTACCGCAATGAAGCGTGCAAGCCCCGCCGGCTCGCGCGCCCGGTTTCGGCAAAAGAAATGCACGTGGAATTCGCTCCCGAAGTGGGGTGACGCGGGCATTTTAGCGGATATTTCTGTTTGTGTTTATCGGCGGAGCATGATGTGGGGATGTCGTGGGCGGCTTGCAGAAAGATGGTCTTCCGATTTTATTCCAACCTAAAAACCTCGATTCAAGCCATAGAGAACACAGAGTACACAGAGAAATCAACGGTGCTACACGTTTTTATGGCACACCAAAAAGGCGAATCAATTTCCGGGGTCAACCGTCTGTTTTTACTCTGTGTTCTCCGTGGCTAACAGAGTTTTCAAGGGTTATTTGTTGACCCTGCACAGCATGAACGTCTCGTATTCCAGCGAATCGAGTTTCTTCGACAGCAAGTGCATCCCCGCCAGCACGGTAATCAGCAGCGCCAGCGCGAAGCCGTAGCCGTAAAAGGCGGCACCGAGCTGGAGGCTGAGGCCGGTGAGGGCGATATTGGACACCAGCAACACCAGCGTCAGCAGCACCACGGTGGCGCGTTTGTCGAGATAGAAGAAGACGTTGAGGATGCCGAGCAGCACCACTTGCAGGCCTGCGGCGACAACGTCGACGTAGAGCAGCGGCAGGTAAAGCTGGGAGATTCCCAGTTGTTCCAGCAGGGTGGGGCCGAGGACGAAGGTGATCAGCACGGCGATGGACTGGATCTTGAGGATATCGTACAGCCCCTGCCGGACGGTGAACACCATGTTGTCGCGCATCTGTTCGATGTGGTCGAGCGAGGCGCCTTCGCGCACGGCGTCGTAGAATTTTTCATAGTATTCGGCAAAGTCGGTTTCGATCCGCACCAGGAACACCGCCATGCCGGGAATGATAGACAGATAGGCCAGGAATACCGGCAGGTCGTAGATCAGCGAGGCGCGCAGCGGGCCGATGATGTGCTGGCTGGTGTCGGGGTAAAACCAGAACATCAGCTTGTCGGCCCAGATGCCCAGATTGTAGGCGAAGCCGACCCAGATCAGGCTGGGGTACATGGCGCCCTTGCGCAGAAAATCGAAGGCGACGAACCGGCGCGACTGGTAGTTGCGCAGCGTCAGCGCCACCATCCCGAGCAACAGTACCGAATGGCCGATGACGAAGCCCAGCAGCAGCCCTTCCATGCCCATCCAGCGCAGCATCAGCGCGGCGCCCACCGTGACCGCGTAGCCCAGCGCGAACAGCGCGACGATGGCCTTGTACTGCTTCATGCCGGACAGGAAGATCGTCGCCACCCAGATGCCGCACATGATGACGAAACCGTACAGCATGAGCAGGCGGTAAAGCCCGTTCTGGTCGGGAAAAAGAAAAAAAATGGCCAGCATCCCGATGATGCCCGCGGCGCTGGTCGTCACCAGCATCAGGCCGTTGAAGTTGGGCATGACCAGATCGTCTTTCTTCTCGAACAGCCGGTCGGAAATGAAGCGCGTGAAGCCGAGCTGGATGAAGCCGGTCAAAACCAGCGAGGACATGATCAGGTAGGTGACCGACACCTGGAACTGGGTAATCA
>SCPW01000362.1 GCA_004298605.1 Gallionella sp. | reverse complement strand
CCGCCGCCCGCTGTGTTGATCACGTTGCCGTGGCCGAGATTTTCGAAGAAGCCCGGCAGACGCAACGCATTCATGCCGCCGGAGATGATCGGGGTGGTCGGCTTCATGCCATACCATTCCTGATGATAGAACGGGCCGGTGCAGCTATCGCGTTCGATCATGTAAGCGATGATACGGTCGTCCTTGCCGCCTTCCATCTTGCCATAACCCATCGTGCCGACGTGGATGCCGGAAGCACCTTGCAAACGGGACATCTTGGCCAACACGAACGCGGTATAGCCGCGCTTGGAGGATGGCGAAGTCACCGCGCCGTGACCGGCACGGTGGTAGTGCAGGTACTGGCCCGGGTACTGGCGACGAGCCGTGGTGACCATGCCCGGGCCGCCCACGTAGCCGTCCACCAGGAACGCGACTTTGTCTGCATCCGGGCCGAATGTTTCCAGCGCGAAATCGGCGCGGGCGCACATTTCATAGTGGTCGTCCGCCGTGATGTTCAGGGAGAACAGCTTGGCTTGGCCGGTTTCGTCCTGGGCGCGCTTCAGCGAGTCGTAAACCAGCGGCAGAACTTTTTTCAGTGGGCAGAACACTTGGTTGCCTTGCGGCTCATCGTTCTTGATGAAGTCGCCACCCAGCCAGAACTGGTAGGCCGCCTTGGCGAATGGCTCGGGGCGCAGACCCAGCTTCGGCTTGATGATGGTGCCGGAAATGTAGCCGCCGTCCTTGACCGGGCGACCCAAAATGCGCCACAGGTCGGAAATATCCTTGGCAGGACCATCGAACAACTGCAACATGCGCGGCGGCACATAGAAATCTTGCATCTGCAAACTCGCTATGTCGCCCATGCCTTGGTTATTGCCGATGCACAGGGTCAGGAACGAAACGATCATCGCGCGACCATCGGTCACGTTGCGGTCGAACAGGTCGTTCGGGTAGGCCACCTTCATGATGCCCTTGGCTTCGTCGATGAAGTACACCAGCGCATCCACGCCCTTGGTGAATTCGTCGGTGGTGCTCACTTCAACATTGGTGCCGGTGGAAGACTCGGCCGCGATATGCGCCGCCGCTTCCAGATAGCCGGTGCCGGCTGCCGGTTCCATCGTGTAAGCGACCAGAATATGGTTGCCACCCTTGAGCAGGTCTTCTTCTTTCAGACTCAGATCCGCATAACGATTCGATTGATCCATTGTTTTACTCTCCTGTGTTAACGATTAATTTTCACTGCCCAAAAATAACTGCGACCTACAACAGTTGCCACTATAGCGATGCCTCTCTATAAGCAATAGTCAATTGTTTTTATCAAAACCATAATAATTGCTTATGGTTTGATATAATTGTGGCGCCTTTTAACCCGGTTCCAGCCATGCTCCATCTCACCCTGCGCCAGTTACAAGTATTTGAAAAAGTAGCCGACCACCTGAACTACTCGCGCGCCGCCGAAGAGCTGTACCTCTCGCAGCCCGCAGTGTCCATGCAGATCAAGCAACTGGAAGGGAACATCGGCCTGCCGTTATTCGAGCAGATGGGAAAAAAGATTTTTCTCACCGAGGCCGGGCGGGAACTGTTCCACTATAGCCGCAACATCGCGCAGCAGCTTGCCGAAATGGAGGCGGTGTTCGACGAAATGAAAGGGCTGGGGCAGGGCAAACTCACGCTTTCAGTGGTGAATACCGCCAATTATTTTACCCCGCAACTGCTGGCAAAATTCTGTCAGCGGCACCCCAATATCAATGTGATTTTGCACGTCGCCAACCGCGATGCCGTGCTCAAACAACTTGCCGACAACAGCACCGACCTGGCCATCATGGGGCAGCCGCCGGACGGGCTGGATATCAGCGCGGAATCGTTCATGGACAACCCGCTGGTCGTGATCGCCGCGCCCACCCATCCGCTCGCCAAATTCGAGCGCATCGAATTCGCGCAGCTTGCGCGGGAAACTTTCCTGTCGCGGGAAAAAGGCTCCGGCACGCGCAGCGCGATGGAGCGCATTTTCGCGCAACATCAAATCCAACCGCATATCAGCATGGAAATGGAAACCAACGAAGCCATCAAACAGGCGGTTCAAGCCGGTATGGGCCTGGGCATCCTGTCGCTGCACAGCATCGAACTGGAGCTGGAAACCGGGCGGCTCACCATGCTCAATGTCGAGCATTTTCCGCTGTTACGCCACTGGTTCGTCGCGCATCGCAGCAACAAGCGCCTGTCCAGTGCGGCTCTGGCGTTCAAGGAGTTTTTGCTGACGGAAGCGCACCTTTAGGAGCCGTCCGGATGCCGCCTCAGGGCATGATCTCGACATACTCGTAGACCTCGCAATCACGCAGGGTCTTGCGCACATCCAGCGGCGCTTTCGCGTACCAGGCGTGCGGGTCGTGGCGGTCTATTTCCTTCCCCAAAAACCTGACCAGGTCACAAATCGGATCGACGACGTTGCTGCGGTAGTCCTGGTCGCCTTTCACGTAAGCGAGATAAAGGTTTTTCAGGCAATTGCCCCTGCACCAGGGCTGCGCCTCGCATTTGTCGCACGGCATGTCGGGGTGCGGCTGCAGCGGGCTGGGTTTGAGCCAGTTCGCGATCACATCGCCTTGCAGCATCTCGGGCGCATACATCATGTCGGGGCAGGGGAAAATCTTGCCGTCCGGCATCACATTGAGGATGTGCGTGGATACCCGGCATTGGGTTTTGCCGTGATAGAGTTCCGTCGCGCGCGAGGGCAGCACCTTGTTGCGCACGATCCCCATGATGGGAATAATGGGGTATAAGCCATTGCTGGAAAAGAATTTATCCACAAGTTGCGTGATCACCGCTTTTTTCTTCTCCATCGCGGCGGGCGTATAAGTGCCTTCTCCGGCGACGAACTGGAAATACACGTAGTCGAAGGTATTCGCCAGTTCGTCCAGTTCCTCGAACGAGGTTTCCTCGCTGCTCCAGGTTACGCGCGCGGTAAAGGTGCCGGGCATCCGGTCGCGCACCGCCCGCGTATTCTTGACTACCTGCCGGTACACGCCGCGCCCGCGAAAACCGTCGGTGATCGCTTCGCCGCCGTCTATGGAAAGCAGGATATTGGAAAGATTCGCGAGAACGCCATCCGGCAGGTTGTCCAGCAGCGTGCCATTGGTCTGGAGCTGGAAGCGGAAAGTGGGGTAACGCCCCATGATTTCTTTTATGAAATCCAGGTTCAAGGTCGGCTCGCCGCCGTAAAAGGTGACATAAACCTCGTACCCGGCGAGGTGTTTCTTGATGAAAGCGTCCAGCGCATCCGGGGTATAGGAGACCTTGCCCTGTGAGCCGACCATATCGCCCACGCCGAGCGAACAATACGTGCATTTCAGGTTACACGTCAGGGTGGTGAGCAGTTGCAGTTCCACGCGGCTGCCTACAATGGGCGAAGCTCCAGGGGAAATCTCCTGAGCCGGGGCAGTTTCTTGGGAACGATAAGGAAAAAACGTCATTGGGGTAGACATGGCTAAATTTCGTTTCGGGCTTGAAATGTTATTCGGGGCAGGGGAAAAGCTGCGGGTTTTACCAGTGCGGTGGCGCATCTCGCGGGGAGATGCGCCACCGCTTACTTTACACGTCCAGGTTTTTTACACCCAGCGCGTTCTTTTCGATAAACGCGCGGCGCGGTTCGACGATATCGCCCATCAGGGTGGTAAAAATCTCGTCGGCGGCAATGGCGTCTTCGATGCGCACCCTGAGCAGGATGCGATTTTTCACGTCCATCGTGGTCTCCCACAATTGCGAGGGATTCATCTCCCCCAGACCCTTGTAGCGCTGGATGCTCACGCCGCGCTTGGCTTCTTCCAGCAACCATTCGATGGCTTGTTTGAAGCTGGAAACGGCGCGTTTGTGCTCGCCCCGGGCAATGTGCGCGCCCCGCGCGATGAGGCCGTTCAACAGTTCCGCAGTCTGGCGGATTTGCACATAGTCGCTGCCTTGCAGGAAGTCGCGGTCCATGTAGCTGACCGAATAGTTGCCGTGATACAGCTTTTCCAGGCGCAGGCGATGTTCGCCAACTTCGTCGCTTTCCACCGCGACTTTGATGCCGCCGCCGCAGGCCGCTTCGAGCTGTTGCGCGCTGCGTTGCGCCTGCTGCGCATCATCCAGCGACAAGGCGGGCAGAAGAAGCAGGGCATGGCTGGCTTCCGGCGCCGTAAAACGCGACAAGCGGTCGATGACCGCTTCGGCGAGGAAGTATTGCTTGGCAATTTCCTCCAGCGCGTCGGCCTGGATCGGTGTCGCGTCGGCGGACGGATATAGCGCGGCGTTATTGAGCGCGGACTTGAGCATGTATATTTTCATCTCCTGGTCATCCTTGAGATAACGCTCGTCCTTGCCTTGCTTGATCTTGTACAGCGGCGGCTGCGCGATGTATATGTGGCCGCGCTCGACCAGTTCGGGCATTTGCCGGTAAAAAAAGGTGAGCAGCAGGGTGCGGATATGCGAGCCGTCCACATCCGCATCGGTCATGATGATGATGCGGTGGTAGCGCAGCTTGTCGGCGCTGTACTCATCCTTGCCGATGCCGGTGCCCAGCACGGTAATCAGGGTGGCGATTTCCTGCGAGGCGATGAGTTTTTCAAAGCGAGCCTTTTCCACGTTCAGGATTTTACCCTTGAGCGGCAGGATCGCCTGGAATTTGCGGTCCCGGCCTTGCTTGGCCGAGCCGCCCGCAGAATCTCCCTCGACCAGATAGAGCTCTGAAAGGGCGGGGTCTTTTTCCTGGCAGTCAGCCAGTTTGCCGGGCAAGCCCATGCCGTCCAGCACCCCTTTGCGGCGCGTTAATTCACGGGCCTTGCGCGCCGCTTCGCGGGCGCGGGCGGCATCGATGATCTTGTTGACAATGATTTTTGCGTCACTGGGTTTTTCCAGCAAGAATGCGCTCATCTGTTGGGCAATCATATCCTCGATTACCGGGCGCACTTCCGAGGAAACCAGCTTATCCTTGGTTTGCGATGAAAATTTTGGGTCAGGTAATTTTACCGACAGCACTGCGGTTAACCCTTCACGCATATCGTCGCCGGTTGTGTCCACCTTGGCTTTTTTCGCCAGTTGTTCGGTTTCGATGTATTGGTTCAACGTGCGCGTCATTGCGGTGCGCAGGGCCGTCAAGTGCGTGCCGCCGTCACGTTGCGGGATGTTGTTTGTAAAGCACTGCACGTTCTCCTGGTACGAATCATTCCACTGCATTGCGATTTCGGCGGTGATGCCGTCCTTTTCGCCAATCGCGTAAAATACTGTCGGGTGCAATGCCGATTTGCTACGGTTCATGTATTCGACAAAACCTTTGATGCCGCCGCTAAACGCAAAGTTTTCTTCTTTGCCGGTACGATGGTCGATCAGCGCAATTTTTACGCCGTTATTCAGGAACGACAGCTCGCGCAGGCGCTTTGCCAGAATATCAAAGTGGAATTCAACCAGGCCAAAAGTTTCTTTCGCGGCCAGAAAATGGACAACTGTGCCTTTCTTGCCGGAGGATCCGATTTCTTTGAGCGGGGCAACCGGGTCGCCGTGGCGAAATTCCATAAAATACTCTTTGCCATCGCGGTAGATATGCAGTTTCAACCATTCCGACAACGCATTGACTACCGATACCCCCACACCGTGCAAACCGCCTGACACTTTATAAGAATTGCTGTCGAACTTGCCGCCCGCATGCAGGACGGTCATGATGACTTCGGCGGCAGAACGGTTTTCCTCTTTGTGGATATCTGTAGGGATACCGCGCCCGTTATCGCTGACACTGATCGAGTTGTCCGCATGGATGATGACGTTAATCTCGTTGCAATGCCCGGCCAATGCTTCGTCTACGGCATTATCTACCGTCTCGAACACCATGTGGTGCAAACCGGTTCCGTCGTTGGTGTCGCCGATATACATACCGGGACGCTTGCGCACGGCCTCCAGGCCTTTCAGAACTTTAATATTATCGGATGTATATTCGCTCATTTGGGGTTTTCTCGATATTGGGCTGTTTCACGTGAAACATAATCTTTAAATACGCATCGGCATGACAACGTAGCGAAATTCCTGATTTTCCGGCGTTGTTATCAAAATACTGCTGTTTGGATCGCCAAAGGAGAAAATGGCCGCTTCGCTGCCGATATTGTTTAATCCATCCATCAGGTAATTTACGTTGAAACCGATGTCGATAGCTTCGCCATGGTAATCCGTTTCAATTTCCTCCTGCGCTTCTTCCTGCTCGCTGTTGCTGCTGATAATGCTGAGATTTTTTTCGGTCAGCACAAACCGGACACCCCTGAATTTTTCGTTGGATAATATTGCCGCACGCTGCAAAGCTTGCTGAACGAGCATCCGATTCATGCTGAGATGGTTAGTATATTTTGGGATAACGCGTTCATAATCCGGGAACTTTCCG
>SCPW01000361.1 GCA_004298605.1 Gallionella sp. | reverse complement strand
TCATCGGCACCATGCAGATATCGGGGCTTTCGAACCCGCGCATCCGGAGCGTTTTGCCGCCGCGCAAAAAAGCACCTGGGTGAGCATCGCCATCAATGTGCTGCTGACATTTTTTCAGGTCGGGGGCGGCTTTATCGCGCACTCGCAAGCGTTGATGGCGGACGGTTTGCATTCGCTGTCGGACCTGCTTTCCGATGTTCTGGTGCTGTATGCCAACCGGCACGGCAACCGCCATGCCGATGCCAACCACCCTTACGGCCATGCGCGTGTGGAAACTGCCGCGACACTCATCCTGGGTGCCTTCCTGGCGGTGCTCGGCGTGGCGCTGCTGGTGGCCGCCGCGTTGCGCCTGCAACGGCCGGACGCCTTGCAGGCGGTAAACCCGCTCGCCCTTGCCATCGCGATTGTTGCACTGGTCGCCAAGGAAGGCATGTTCCGCTACATGCTGGCGGTGGCCAAGCGGGTGCGCTCGCAGATGCTGGTGGCCAACGCGTGGCATGCGCGTTCGGATGCGGCATCTTCGCTGGTGGTCATTGTCGGGGTTGCGGGGAATCTGCTCGGCTACACATTCCTCGATCTGCTCGCCGCGGCGGTGGTGGGGGTGATGATCGCGCATATGGGCGGAAAATTGGCCCTGGAAGCGATGGCGGAGCTTATCGATACCGGGTTGGATACCGGGGAGGTGGAGGCAATCCGGCAAACCTTGCTCAACGTCCACGGCGTGCGCGGCCTGCACGAATTGCGCACGCGCAAGATGGCCGACAACGCGCTGGTCGATGCGCACATCATGGTCGATCCGAAGATCAGTGTTTCGGAAGGGCATTACATCGCCGAATCGGCCCGCCTTGCGGTGCTCAAGAATCATCACGTGATGAATGTGATGGTGCATATTGATCCGGAAGACGACATGCACGTCAAACCGAACGTGCATTTGCCCAGCCGCCACGGCCTGCTGGCGCATCTTGCGGAACGGTTGGGAGATTCGAGCCTGACGGGAAACCGGGTGGTTTTACATTATCTGGACGGCAAAGTGGATGCGGAGATATATTTATCCGGCCAGCAACAGGCCGGGCAGGCCGATGCGTTGCAGGCGCGCTGCGATGAGCTGGTGCGCGATGACGCGTTATTTCGCGCCATTCACGTCCATCGTAGCCACGCACAGAATTAGTGCATAAATGACTGCAAAACGCCCGTTTTCAGTGCATTTTTTTTGTGTGCTGTATAACGCGCTTATGGCACAATGCCAGTTCGATATGCGGATAGGGCTGGCACGCTTTCTGCGTTATGAATTTTGGGTTTTGTGTTTGTTTGTTAATTGTTTAATTTGATTCTTTGGGAGAGAGTTATGTCGATGTCGGCAAATGATGTGTTGAAGATGATTACAGACCACGACATCAAGTTCGTGGATTTCCGTTTTACCGATACTCGCGGCAAAGAGCAGCACGTCGGTGTGCCCGCCAAATACGTGGGTATGGACAAGTTTGAGGATGGCCATGCGTTCGATGGTTCTTCCATCGCCGGCTGGAAAGGCATTCAGGCGTCGGATATGTTGCTGATGCCGGATCCTGTCACGGCCTACATCGACCCGTTCATGGACGAAAACACCCTGGTGATCACCTGCGACGTGGTGGAGCCGACCGACGGCAAAGGCTACGACCGCGACCCGCGCTCCATCGCAAAGCGCGCCGAGGCCTACCTGAAGTCCAGCGGCCTGGGTGATACCGCCTACTTTGGCCCGGAGCCCGAATTCTTCATCTTTGATTCGGTGAACTGGCATGTCGATATGTCCGGTTGCTCCCTCAAAATCAACTCCGAAGAAGCGGCTTGGGCTTCCGCAGAAAAATTCGACGGCGGCAATACCGGCCACCGCCCGACCGTCAAGGGCGGCTATTTCCCGGTTCCGCCGGTCGACAGCCTGAACGACATCCGCGCCGCAATGTGCCTGGCTCTGGAAGACATCGGCATCGAAGTCGAAGTGCATCACCACGAAGTGGCGACCGCCGGCCAGTGCGAAATCGGCACCAAATTCAACACGCTGGTACGCCGCGCCGACCAGACCCAGGCGCTGAAGTACGTGGTGCATAACGTCGCGCACCAATATGGCAAGACCGCGACTTTCATGCCCAAGCCTATTGTCGGCGACAACGGTTCCGGCATGCACGTACACCAGTCGATCTGGAAGGACGGCAAAAACCTGTTTGCGGGCAACGGCTATGCCGGCCTGTCCGAAACCGCGCTGTACTACATCGGCGGCATCATCAAGCATGCCAAGGCGCTGAACGCGATCACCAACCCGGGCACCAACTCCTACAAGCGTCTGGTTCCGCACTATGAAGCGCCGGTCAAACTGGCCTACTCGGCCAAGAACCGTTCCGCTTCGATCCGTATCCCGCACGTTGCCAGCGACAAGGCGCGCCGCATCGAGACACGTTTCCCGGATCCGACCGCGAACCCGTACCTGTGTTTCGCGGCCCTGATGATGGCTGGCCTGGACGGCATCCAGAACAAGATACACCCCGGCGATCCGGCAGATAAAAACCTGTACGATCTGCCGCCGGAAGAGGACGCAAAGATACCAACCGTGTGCGCCTCGCTGGATGAAGCCCTGGATCACTTGGACAAGGACCGCGAGTTCCTGACCCGTGGCGGCGTGTTCTCCAACGACTTCATCGACGCTTTCATCACATTGAAGATGGACGAAGTGAACCGCATCCGCATGACGACCCACCCGGTCGAGTTCGATATGTACTACAGCATCTAGCCGGGAGATGCCATGCAGGGCAACAAAACGGGGCTGACGCCCCGTTTTGCTTTTGGGCCGCAAAAGTTTGTCTGTGCCGGAGGCTTGCCCTATACTCGCCCCGTTGCTTCGGGGGAAATGAACATGAAACTTCGATACTTGCTTGCCGCGCTGTGCGCCTGCCCGGTATTGGCGCAAGCCGAAATCTACAAGTCTGTCGATGAAAATGGGCACGTCACTTATTCCAGCGCGCCTATCAAGGGCGGCAAGAAGATTATTCTGGAGCCGCTGCCGACCATGGTTCCGCCGGCTCGCGCCGGCTCACCGGAAGGGTTTCCGAAAGTGGACGGCGCAACGCAAAAAGGACGCGACGACACGCGCCGCAAGATTCTGCAAGACGAGTTGGATGCCGAGGAGAAATTGCTCGAAGAAGCCAGGCTGAACCTGAGGGAAGGGGAAGAAAAGCCGGAAGTCTATAGAGGCAAGGATGGCAGAACTTACCGCAATGTGGCGAAATACGAAGGAAAGGTCAAGACGTTGAAAGAGCAGGTCGATTTGCACCAGAAGAACATCGAAGCGCTGAGAACCGAACTGTCAAAGCTGAAATAACCGCCGCACCTGGCATGTTTTCTGCTTTGTAGTGCATATATGCCTGACTTCCAACACCTCACCCTCGAATATCTCGCTACGGCAGTCATACTGCTGGACGAGGAATTGCGCATCACCTACCTCAACCCGGCGGCGGAGCACATGTTTGATGCGAGCGGAAAAAACCTGCTCGGGCATCCGGTGCAGCAAGTATTTACGCATACCGAACAACTGGCCAGCGCGATGCAACAGGCGGTACACAATAATGCCAGTTACATCGAGCACGACCTGACGCTGGGCACCCATGCGCACGGCAAGTTACACCTGCGCTGCGCTGCGACCCCACTGCAATTTTCCAAACAATACCTGCTGCTGGAATTCCATCCGATGGACAGGCCGCTGAAACTGGCGCGCGAAGAGCAAATGCTGGATCAGACGCAAGCCAACCGCCTGCTGTTGCGCAATCTCGCGCACGAAATCAAAAACCCGCTCGGCGGCATACGCGGCGCGGCGCAGTTGCTCGAACAGGAACTGGAAAAACCGGCTCTGCGCGAATATACCCAGGTTATCGTGCAAGAGGCGGACAGACTGCGCGCGCTGATGGAAAAATTGCTCAGCCCGCAAAACGCATCGCACTACAGCGCGCTCAATATCCACGAAGTGCTGGAGCGGGTACGCAGCGTGGTGCTGGCGGAAATGCCGGGGGGATTAACGATACAGCGCGATTTCGACGTCAGTTTGCCCGCGCTGGTCGGCGATAAGGAGCAGTTGATACAGGTGATGCTCAACATCGTGCGCAATGCCACCCAGGCGATGCAAGGTGCCGGGCTGATCGTATTGCGCACCCGCGTCGCGCGCCAGGTGACACTGGTCAAACGCCGCCACCGCCTGGCGGTGATGGTGCAGATTATTGATAATGGCCCCGGCATCCCGGCAGAATTGCGCGACAAGATTTTTTACCCCCTGGTTTCGGGGCGCGCTGGCGGCCATGGGCTGGGGCTGACCCTGGCGCAGGATTTCGTCAGCCAGCACCACGGCACAATAGAATTTGACAGTGAACCCGGGCGCACCTGCTTTACGGTTCTTCTCCCACTTCCCTGAATGAGCACACTATGAAACCTGTCTGGATCATTGACGATGACCGCTCGATACGCTGGGTGCTGGAAAAATCGCTGGCGCGCGAGGATATCGAGTTCAAAAGTTTCGCCACGGCGGACGATGCGTTGCGCGCATTGGGTCATGACGTGCCGCAAGTGGTGGTCAGCGATATCCGCATGCCCGGCAGCTCCGGGCTGGATTTTTTGCAGAAATTGCATCAACGCCACCCACTTGTTCCGGTCATCATCATGACGGCTTATTCCGACCTGGAAAGCGCGGTCTCGGCATTTCAGGGCGGCGCGTTCGAATACCTGCCCAAACCCTTCGACATCAACCACGCGGTAGATCTGATCCGCCGCGCGCTGGCGCAAAGCCGGCGCAAGTCGGGCGAAGCCGAAGCGGTTGAAGTGGCCGCCGATATTCTCGGCCAGGCTCCGGCGATGCAGGAGGTTTTCCGCGCTATCGGCAGGCTGTCGCAATCGCACGCGACCGTGCTCATCAACGGTGAATCGGGCACCGGCAAAGAACTGGTCGCACGCGCCCTGCACCGGCACAGCCCGCGCGCCGACAAGCCGTTTATCGCCATCAACACTGCGGCGATCCCCAAGGATTTGCTCGAGTCGGAGTTGTTCGGCCACGAGCGCGGCGCGTTCACCGGTGCGGCGGCCACGCGGCGCGGGCGATTCGAGCAGGCCGAGGGCGGCACGCTGTTTCTCGATGAAATCGGCGATATGCCCGCCGACTTGCAAACCCGTTTATTGCGCGTGTTGTCCGATGGGAATTTTTACCGCGTTGGCGGGCACCAGCCGATCAAGGCCAATGTGCGCATCATTACCGCGACCCACCAGAATCTCGACGAGCGCG
>SCPW01000360.1 GCA_004298605.1 Gallionella sp. | reverse complement strand
AAGGGATGCAGTGCAAGGCAAAATCGGGCGAAAAAGCGGAGTTTACATACAGTAAATGAGCATTTTGAGCCCGATTTTAACGCCGCAATGCGCCCTTCAGCGTTTTGTGACGCAGTAAGACTACCATAGCACCTGATTACCCCTCGTGCAGCAACGTCTCCGCTTCCTGCAACGCTTCCGGTAGCCCGAGCAGCACCAGCACGTCCTCCGCCTGCAACAGCATTGCTTCGCTCGGTTGCGCGCCGCGCACACCGTAGCGGCGCACCGCATTCACTTCGACATTCAGCGCGTCCAGGCCGATTTCGCCCAGCTTTTTGCCCACTGCGGCAGAATCGTCTTTGAGCAACACGCTGAGGAAACGCGGTTGCAGGCTTTCGCTGGCCTCGTCCACATCGTCCTGAACGGTGCGGAAATAGCCGCTGAACATCGCGTAACGGCGCGCGCGGTTCTCCTGGACGCGGCGCACCACGCGGCTGAGTGGCACACCGGCCATCAACAGCGCTTGCGAGGCCAGCATCACGCTGCCTTCCAGTACTTCGGCGACCACTTCCGCCGCACCGGCTTCCTTCAGGGCTTCCACGTTGGTGTCGTCGCTGGTGCGCGCCACCACCGGCAAATCGGGGCGCAGTTCCTTGACATGGCGCAATATCGCCAGTGCGGAGTGCTTGTCGTCGTAGGAAATCACCAGCGCCCTGGCGCGCATCAATCCGGCCGCCATCAGCACTTCGCGCTTGGCGGCATCGCCATATACCACGCTTTTTTTTGCGGCGGCCGCTTCGCGCACATGGCGCGAATCGAGATCCAGCGCGATGAAGTTCAGGTTTTCATCCTCCAGAAAGCGCGCCAGCGCGCTGCCGCTGCGACCGTAGCCGCAAATAATGACATGCCCTTTGCTGCCCATGCTTTTAACGGCGATGCTGTGTATCTGCATGGCGCGGTTGGTCCATTCGGCGGCGGAAAAGCGGCGCGCGATCGCTTCGCCGTGCTGGATCAGGAAGGGCGCGATCAACATGGAGAGCAGCATCGCCGCCAGGGTGATTTGCATGGTCGCGTCGCTGAGCAGGTGCGCGCCATCCGCCAGCGCCAGCAACACGAAACCGAATTCACCGGCTTGCGCTAGGCCGATCGCACTGCGCAGCGCCACGCCCCAATCCCCTTCGAAGGCGCGCGCCAGCAATGCCACGATCAACGCCTTGAACAAAATCAGCCCGAGCAGTAGCAGCAGTATCCAGCCGAAATCCCCCACCACATGCTCCAGGTCGAGCTTCATGCCGACGGTGACGAAGAACAACCCGAGCAGCACATCGCGGAACGGTTTGATGTCTTCTTCCACCTGATAGCGGTATTCGGTTTCGGAAATCAGCATGCCCGCGACAAACGCGCCCAGCGCCAGCGACAGCCCCGCCAGTTCGGTGAAATAAGCCAGCCCCAGCGTGATGAGCAACACGTTGAGCATGAACAGTTCGGAGGATTTTTGCCGCGCCACGATGTGGAACCATTGGCGCATGACGCGCTGCCCGAACACCAGCAGTACGAGCAATACCATCGCCGCTTTGAGCATCGCAAACACGAGGGGGGCGGTAAAGTTGTCGCGGTTGGCCGCCAGCGCGGGGATGATAATCAGCAGCGGGACAACGGCCAGATCTTGGAACAGCAGCACCCCCATCATCTGCTGGCCGTAAGGCAAGTTCAGTTCGGCGCGCTCGACCAGCATCTTGCTGACGATCGCGGTGGAAGACATCGCCAGCACGCCGCCCAACGCCAGGCCGGCGCGCCAATCCAGCCCGAGCAGCGCGGCGGTCGCCATAACCAGCAACATGGTCGCGATCACCTGCGCGCCGCCCAAGCCGAACACCGTGCGCTTCATCGTCCTCAGGCGCGCCAGGCTGAATTCCAGGCCGATGCTGAACATCAGGAACACCACGCCAAACTCGGCGAGATGTTGCGTTCCCACCACATCCGGTATCCACGCCAAAGCGTGCGGGCCGATCAAAATGCCGACCACCAGATAGCCCAGCATCGCCGGCAAATGCAGGATGCGGCACAGCACCACCACCATCACGGCGGTGGACAGCAGAATC
>SCPW01000045.1 GCA_004298605.1 Gallionella sp. | reverse complement strand
TGCCGAGTTTCATGGTACTCTCCTTTTTCTTTCCGATTTCCAGTTTTACTTCCAATTTCACCAGCTAAAGAGCATTTGAATTTCTCGTTTGTCAAACAGCGATAGCCACCCTTAGGGTAGGGCAAAAGGGTGGGGGATGTCAAGGTGCGTAATGGTTCAATACCTTGGCATCACCCCTCACCCCCTAGCCCTCTCCCACCCATCCTTCGCTAAAGCTTCGGAGGGCAAGCAAGGGGAGAGGGGAAAAATTGACCTAGGGTCATTTCGTGCCACCTTGAAGCGCACCAAGTTTTTTAATAGGAGATGTGAGATCCCTCGATAGGACTCGGGATGACATCGGGTAGTTTCTGCAAAAGGTGACAAAAATATTATTTCGGCTACAATGATGTCATTGCAGAATAAGCAATTTTGACACCCAAACGCTCAGGTATACAGTCATTCCGGCTTGCCCGGAATCCGATTCTAAAGTCTGATGCTGGACAAGCCAGCATGACGAGATGTTGAGAGTTTTTGTACGTCGTTAGTTTTTATTATTTATGCGCTACGAACAAGCGAAAAAATATTGGGAGCAGCAATCCGAGCTGATGAAGAAAATCCGCGCGGGCGGGATGGCGGAGTATGTGAAAACCATTCCGAACTTGGCGCAGGGCTTTACATTAGCTGATCGGTGGCTACGGTGTATTGATGAGGGAACAGCGGGCGGGGTGCACATGGCCGGATCGGGGATTTTGCTTGGGGTTGAGGCGGCAGCGGGAGCGGCACGGGCTGCCGGGGCGACGACCATTACCAGTCATGAAGAGTGTGGGGCGGCGAAACTCTACGCCAAAGAGAAAGGATTAGACGAAGAAAAATCCGATACGTATGGCCAGGAGTTCGCGCGCGACCTGGCAAAGAAGCTTGGCGTGAATTACTGTCACCTGCCGTTGTCGGAAATGGCGCGGCCAGCCGGACTCCACGTAGCGCGCGTTGCATACTACGACGGTACCGGCAAGTTTGATCCGGCGCGAGTACCGGAGCTACCGGCCGGGTTTGTCATCAGCCGCCGCTATTTGAAACCGGACTACGCGCGGCGCGAGTGCGAGATCGCCATTTCGATCGCGCTCGGCCACCACGGATTTGGTGAACTCTTTACTGAAGATACTCCGTTCATCTTAGTAGTCGTTGGAGACCCGAAAGAAAAAATGTTTTCGCTCGGGTCGCTGCGTACCGAAGTAGAGGAGATCGCCCGCGCGCACGGCGGTCGCGTGGCCGTAGATGCGTTCGTCTCGCCGGTGCAGAAATAATGTATGAACCACGGCGATCATCACCAGGCGGCGCAAAAGTCGGTTTCCGGCGGCAGGGCTCATGAGCATGCGGGCCATTCCATGCCCGACCACGGAAGCCATGGTAGAGGAGAGTCTAAGATGCCTGCCCGCCATAGCCTTGGCGTCGGCGGGAGTCACCAGGACCACGAAGCCGATATGGCCAATCCGCAGATGGCCAAACGCATGGAAGCCGATATGCGCCGGCGGTTCTGGATCTCTTTCACATTATCGATCCCGATTTTTTTGTATTCGCCGGTCGCGAGCAACGTATTGAGGTTTACTCTGCCTTCGCCCGTGCCCGTCAACTGGCTCCTTTTTATCCTGACGACGCCGGTCGTCTTTTGGGCCGGTTCGATATTCATTACCGGGACCTACTACTCGCTGAAAAGCAGGAAGCTGAACATGTCGGTATTGATCGCCACCGGAGTATTGGCGGCGTATCTGTTTAGCGTAGTATTGACGTTTTCCGTCGGCGGCGAAACATTTTACGAGGCCGCGGCGCTGCTGGTCACCTTCGTGCTCTTTGGCCATTGGATGGAAATGAAGTCGCGGCGCGGTACTTCGGACGCTTTGCGAGCGCTTTTTGATCTGGTCCCGCCGCAGGCCAACGTTATTCGGGAGGGTAAAGAGATTGCCATTCCGGTCGCCGACGTAACCAAGGGAGATGTGATAGTTCTAAGGCCAGGCGATAAAGTTGCCGTTGACGGCGAAGTGATCGAAGGGGAGACCGCCGTTGATGAGTCCTTGATCACGGGCGAATCAATCCCCGCGGTTAAAAGCGTTGGCAGCCGGGTGATCGGCGGGTCGATCAATCAGAGCGGGTCGGTATGGTTCCGGGCAGTCAACGTCGGGAGCGATACCGTATTATCCCAAATAATTAAATTGGTGGAAACAGCCCAGAATTCCAAGGCTCCGGAGCAGAGGATCGCCGATATTGCTGCGGCGTGGCTGGTTGTTTTGGCGATCGTTGCCGGACTGCTGACATTTTTTGGCTGGTATCTGATCGGCGGGGCAACCGTGCTTACCGCCCTTACGTTTGCCGTTTCCGCGGTTGTCATCGCCTGTCCCGATGCCCTTGGGCTCGCGACGCCGACGGCGGTTGCGGTCGGCACGGGAATCGGGGCGAAACATAATATTTTAATAAAGGATGCCGCTACGTTGGAGCAGGTTTCAAAAATTCAAGCCGTCGTGCTGGACAAGACGGGAACGTTGACGAAAGGCCAGCCGAAAATTACCGACGTGATCGCCGGCGTTGGTTTTTCCCAAGATGAAATACTGCGGATTTCCGCGGCGGTGGAAGCGAAATCCGGCCATCCTCTAAGCAGGGCGATCCTTGAAGAGGCAAAGATCAGAAATTTGCCGGCTGCCGTTGAGGTCAAAAATTTTCAATCGCTTTCGGGGTTGGGCGTCGAGGCGGTCGTCGCCGGAAGACCGGTGTTGGTCGGGACGGAAAAGCTGATGCAGGAGAGAAACGTCGATACGCGTCCGCTGCGCGAGAGTATTACCAAACTGCTCGCCGAGGGGAAAACGCTCATGATCACCGCGGTAGACGGAAAGATCGCCGGCGTCGCTGCGGCGCAGGATCCTATAAAAGCTACCGCCAGGCCGGCGATCCAGAAGATGCGGGCGCTGGGGTTGGAAGTCGCGATGATTACGGGCGATAATAAAAAGACCGCTGAAGTGATCGCCCGGCAACTGGGCATTGAGCGGGTATTTGCCGAAGTTCTGCCGGAAGACAAGGCCCGGTATGTGAAGGAACTTCAGGCCGAAGGGAAATTTGTCGCCATGGTCGGCGATGGCATCAATGACGCTCCGGCCTTGGCCCAGACCGATATCGGGATTGCCATCGGCGCGGGAACGGATGTCGCCATTGAGACGGCAAACGTCGTGCTGATGAAATCCGATCCGTATGATATCCTGCGCGCGATCATGCTCAGCAAGGCCACGGTCGTTAAAATGAAACAAAATATTTTTTGGGCCGCGATCTATAATATTTTAGCTATCCCGGTCGCCGCGGGCGTATTCTACCCTGCATTCGGCATTTCCCTTCGGCCGGAAATCTCGGCTCTGCTGATGTCGGCGTCGTCAATCATTGTGGCCACCACCGCCGTGCTGCTCAAACGGGTGGAGTCCAAGCTGGCCCCGAGTTAAATTTTTTGGT
>SCPW01000044.1 GCA_004298605.1 Gallionella sp. | reverse complement strand
CGCGCCGCCGAGCCGGTTGCCCCGCTCACCCTGAAGGCGGCATTGGAACTGGCGCTTGGCGACAGCCCGGAGCTATCGGTTGCCGGGCGCGAACTGGAGGCGCTCGAAGCCGCGATTATTCAGGCGCAAGCGCGCCCGAACCCGGAGATTGCGGCCGCCATTGAGGATACGCGCCGGGCGACGCGGGTCACCACGTTGCAGTTGAGCCAGCCGATCGAGCTGGGCGGAAAGCGTGCGGCCAGGATCGGCGCCGCCGAACGAAACCGTGATGCGGCATCGGCGGAACTGGACGCCAAGCGTGCCGAAATTCGTGCGGCTGTGGTGGCGGCATTTTTCGATGTGCTCGTTGCGCAGGAGCGTTTGCGGCTCGCGCGGGCGTCAGTCGAGCTCGCGCAACGCGCAACGGCGGCCGCCTCGCGGCGGGTCACAGCCGGTAAGGTATCCCCGGTCGAAGAGACCAGGGCGCGCGTGGCCGAAGCCGGTGTGCGGGTCGAATTGACGCTGGCCGGCAGCGAACTGGCCACCGCGCGCAAGCGCCTCGCGGGCACTTGGGGCAACCCGGCGCCCCGTTTCGAGCGCGCCGACGGTGATCTGGAGACGTTGCCGCCGCTACCCGCGCTGGCCGATCTGAACGGCCGCCTCGCCGTTTCGCCCCACTTGCTGCGGGCCGGGATCGAGGTTGAGCGCCGGCAGGCGCTGGCGGAGATCGAGCGCGGCCAGAGCGTTCCCGACATGACCGTCAGCCTGGGCGCCAGACGCAACGAAGAGCTGGGGCTCAATCAGGCGATTCTCGGTATTTCGATTCCGGTTCCTGCCTTCAACCGCAATCAAGGCAACGTGCTCGAAGCGCTGCGCCGGACCGATAAGGCGCGCGACGAGCTGTCCGCCGCCGGGATACGCCTGTCCAACGAGCTTGCGCAAGCGCACGAGCGCCTGAATACGGCACACCAGGAAATCGGGGTATTGCGGCGGGATATTCTGCCGGGCGCGCAAAGCGCCTACGACGCCGCGACCAAGGGCTTCGAGCTGGGCAAATTCAGCTTCCTCGAAGTGCTGGACGCCCAGCGCACTTCATTCCAGGCCAAATCCCAATACCTGCGCGCGCTGGCCGAGGCGCATCGGTCCGCCGCCGAGATCGAACGCATTCTCGGTGCAGCATTGCCCCGATCAACCATCGCGCCAGTCACCACCAACTGTCATGGCAAATCGCCGCCGCAAATCATAAAGCAACGCTTCGCCATGACAGCTTCCCTCTCTCCTTGCTCTCTCCCGGAGGGAGAGAGGGACGCAGGCTCGCTTCGCGAGTTTTACGTTAAACCGTAGGAGCCCGACATGAAACTCGATTTGAACAAGAAGCAAACTCTTTCCATTGCCGCTGTCCTGGCTGGCGGCGTGGTGCTCGCCTGGCTGATACTCGGCACGGATAAGCCGCAGCCGGAAAACGGTGAACACGGGCACACGGAAGCAGCCGCTCATGCCGATGCGGAACATCACGGCGAGCAGGCTAAAGACGACCCGCACCACGAGGCGGCGGCCGCACCGCAAAAAGGCCCGCACGGCGGAAAACTGTTCGCGCAGGATGGTTACGGGGTTGAGGTCACCATTTTCGAACAAGGCGTGGAACCGGAGTTTCGTGTTTACACCTACCGCGACGGCAAACCGCTCGACCCCGCGGCAAGCCGGGTCAGCATCATGCTCGACCGCCTCGGTCGCCCGCCGCAGGTGTTCGCGTTTGCTGAGGAAAAGGATTACCTCAAAGGTAATGCGGTGGTCGTAGAGCCGCACTCGTTCAACGTGGCAATCACCGCGCAGTACGGCGGCAAGCCTTATCGTTTCGCCTACGAACAGGTCGAGGCACGGGTGACCCTGACCGATCAGCAGCTCAAACAGAACAACGTCGAGGTACTGACCACCGGACCGGCGCGCATCGGGAGCGCCCTGCAACTGATCGGTGAAATCCGCTTCAACGAGGATCGTTTGGTGCATGTCGTGCCGCGCTTGGCCGGCGTCGTCGAATCGGTGGCCGCGAGCGCCGGGGGCCGGGTGCGCAAGGGTCAGATACTTGCCGTGATTTCCAGCCAGACGCTGGCCGACCAGCGCAGCGGGCTGCTGGCCGCGCAACAGCGCCTGGCGCTGGCGGGCGCCATCTTCGAGCGCGAGAAAAAACTTTGGGAAGAAAAAATTTCGGCCGAGCAGGATTACCTGCAAGCGCGCAACGCCATGCAGGAAGCGGAAATCGCCGCCCGGAACGCACGACAAAAACTGGCCTCGCTCGGCGGTGGGCTGTGGGGCGGGGGCGACCTCACGCGCTACGAAATTCGCTCCCCCATCGACGGCATAGTCGTCGAGAAGCACCTCTCACTGGGCGAGGCGGTGAAGGACGATGCCAATATCTTCGTCATCGCCGATCTGTCCACGGTATGGGCGGAAATGACGATTTACGCCAAAGACCTGAACACCGTGAAAGTCGGCCAGCAAGCCACCGTCAAGGCGACCGCGTTCGAGTCCATGAGCCGCGGCGCCGTGTCCTATGTCGGCGCGCTGGTGGGCGAACAGAGCCGCACGGCGAAGGCGCGCATCGTGCTGCCCAACCCGAAAGGCATCTGGCGCCCCGGCCTGCCGGTCAATATCGAGCTGGTGGCCGATGAGGTCGATGTGCCGGTGGCGGTTTCTGCGGAGGCGATCCAGACCGTGCGCGACTGGACTGTCGTGTTCGGCCGTTACGGCGAGCACTTTGAAGCGCGGCCCGTGGAACTGGGGCGCAGCGACGGAAAGTTTACCGAAGTGCTCGGGGGGCTCGACGCGGGCGAGCGGTACGCCGCGAAAAACAGCTTCCTGATAAAGGCCGATCTGGGTAAATCCGGCGCCAGCCACGACCACTAAATCCCCCTACCCCAATGGTGCTAACTTAAGCGTAACGATGGCCAACTCCCTCCCCTTCAAGGGGAGGGTTGGGGTGGGGATGGGGTTTAGTACGGTGAAATAACCCATCCCCATCCTAGCCTTCCCCTTGAAGGGGAAGGGACGGTAGCTTCCCCAGATTTTTTGGGGGGTGGGAAGTATGTTGATTCGTGCCGCATTTGTGTTTTTACGCTTAAGTTAGTGCCATTGCCCCCTGCCCCTTTTCAAAGGGGGGGATTTAGCGGCGCACTACACTAGAAGGAAAGGTTACAACATGTTCGAAAAAATCATACGTTTTGCCATCGAGCAGCGCTGGATGGTGCTGTTGATGACGCTCGCCATGGCGGCGTTGGGCGTTTACAGCTACCAGAAGCTGCCGATCGACGCGGTGCCCGACATCACCAACGTGCAGGTGCAGATCAACACCGCCGCGCCCGGTTATTCGCCGCTCGAAGCCGAGCAGCGCATCACCTTTCCGATCGAAACCGCCATGGCCGGTTTGCCCGGCCTGCAACAGACCCGGTCGCTGTCGCGCTACGGCCTGTCGCAAGTCACGGTGATCTTCGAGGACGGCGCCGACATCTACTTCGCGCGCCAGCTCGTCAACGAGCGCATCCAGCAGGCCAAAGGAAAACTGCCGGTCGGCGCCGAGCCCGCCATGGGGCCGATCTCCACCGGCCTGGGGGAGATTTTCATGTGGAAGGTCGAGGCCGTGGAAGGCGCGCGCAAGGCCAATGGGCCGAATCAACCAGCCACACCCTACACCCCCACCGATTTGCGCGAGATTCAGGACTGGATCATCAAGCCGCAATTGCGCAATGTGCCCGGCGTGACCGAGATCAACACCATCGGCGGCTACGCCAAGGAATTTCAGGTCGCGCCATTGCCCGATAAGCTGGTCGCCCACGGTTTGACACTGCAAGACCTGGTCGGCGCGATCTGGCGCAACAATGCCAACGTCGGCGCCGGCTATATCGAAAAGCGCGGTGAGCAATACCTGATCCGCGCACCGGGGCAAGTCGCCACTATCGAAGACATCGGCAACATCATCGCCGACAACCGACAGGGCGTCCCGATCCGCATCCGGGATGTGGCCGAAGTCGGGCGCGGCCTGGAATTGCGCACCGGCGCCGCGACCGAAAACGGGCGCGAGGTGGTGCTCGGCACGGTGTTCATGCTGATCGGCGAGAACAGCCGCACGGTCTCACGGGCTGTCGCCAAGCGCCTGGAAGAAATCAACCGCACGCTGCCCGAAGGCGTGGTGGCCCGGACTGTCTACGACCGCACGATACTGGTGGACAAGGCGATAGCCACGGTCAAGCAAAACCTGATCGAGGGCGCTCTGCTGGTGGTCGCGATCCTGTTCCTGTTTCTCGGCAACATCCGCGCCGCGCTCATCACCGCGCTGGTTATCCCGCTGGCGATGCTGTTCACCTTCACCGGTATGGTCGGCAACAAGGTCAGCGCCAACCTGATGAGCCTGGGGGCGCTGGACTTCGGCATCATCATCGACGGCGCCGTGGTGATCGTGGAGAACTGCGTGCGGCGGCTCGCCCATGCGCAGGCCAAGGCGGGGCGCGCGTTGACGCGCAACGAACGCTTTCACGAGGTGTTCGCGGCGGCCGGGGAAGCGCGTCGGCCGCTGTTGTTCGGCCAGCTCATCATCATGGTGGTGTACCTGCCGATTTTCGCGCTCACCGGGGTGGAAGGAAAGATGTTCCACCCGATGGCGTTCACCGTGGTGGCCGCCTTGCTGGGCGCGATGATCTTGTCGGTCACTTTCATCCCCGCCGCCGTGGCGCTGCTGATCGGCGACAAGGTCGGCGAAAAGGAAAGCCGCCTGATGCTTTGGGCCAAGCGCAGCTATGCGCCGATGCTCGGTTTTGCGATGCTCAACAAGCCGCTGGTGCTGACTGTCACGATGGTCGCCGTGGTGCTCGGCGGGTTGCTGGCCACGCGCATGGGCAGCGAGTTTGTGCCGAGCCTCGACGAGGGCGATATCGCGCTGCATGCCCTGCGCATTCCCGGTACCAGCCTGACGCAGGCGATCGAGATGCAAACGGAACTGGAGCGGACCATCAAGCAGTTTCCGGAGGTGGACAGAATTTTCGCCAAGCTCGGCACCGCAGAAATCGCCACCGACCCGATGCCGCCTAGCGTCGCCGACAACTTCATCATGCTGAAGCCGCAACGGGAATGGCCCGACCCCGGGCGCGGCAAGGCCGATCTGGTCGAAGCCATGCAAGCGGCGGTGGCCAAAGTGCCCGGCAACAACTACGAGTTCACCCAGCCGATCCAGATGCGCTTCAACGAACTGCTTTCCGGCGTGCGCAGCGATGTGGCGGTCAAGGTGTTCGGCGACGATATGGATACGATGAACGGCGCCGCCGGGGAAATTGCGGAAGTGCTGGAGAAAGTACACGGTGCAGCCGACGTCAAGGTCGAGCAAATCACCGGCTTGCCGATGCTGACCATCCGCATCGACCGCGAAAAAACCGCGCGTCTCGGCGTGAATGTCGGGGACGTGCAGGAAGCGATTGCGATAGCGGTGGGCGGCAGAGAGGCCGGGGCGCTGTTCGAAGGCGACCGTCGCTTCGACATCATCGTCCGCCTGCCCGAGCGGCTGCGCAATGACATGGAGGCGATGAAACGGCTACCGGTCCGTCTGCCGGATATTGCGTCCGGGAACGAAGCAAACGGCACGGCCTATCTGCAACTGGGCGACGTGGCGACCCTCGAAGTCGCGCCGGGCCCGAACCAGATCAGCCGCGAAAACGGCAAGCGGCGGGTGGTGGTGACGGCCAACGTGCGCGGGCGGGATATCGGGTCTTTCGTGGCCGAGGCCGAGCAAAAGATCCGACAGGC
>SCPW01000359.1 GCA_004298605.1 Gallionella sp. | reverse complement strand
TGCGGCTGGAGCGGGAAAAATCCGTGACGAAAACCGGCTGTAATTTTTTCCGCAACGACCGCGGCAAATGCTCATCCCACTCCGCCGTTTCAGGCAGCGAAAAATCCAGCGCCGGGCCATCCACCGGCATTTCCCACTCGTTGCGCCGATGCAGCCCGGCCTTGACCGAGCCGCCGCCCTTCAAGGTTTGCAGCCATTGCCGCCCGGCACGGCGCAAGCGCAACGCCGCCCCGGATTTTTGTAGCGCGAACTTCGGCGTGTCGAAATAAATATTATGGAGGTGGCGCGTAACCGGGCGCGCGACTTGGTGCGCCCTGAACAGCTCATGGCGCTTCAGCCTGGCAAACTGTTCGGGGGCGATGCGCAATTTGAGTTCGGTTTCGACTGTCATGTCTGCATCAAACGAAACGTAGGAATGTCCACTATAACAGGCTATCGGAAAATACGGTCTTGCCTGCCGGTTAACCGGAGAGGTTATATGATTGGCTAAATTCCCTATATATTTTGGCATATTGTTAACGTGGGGTTTTGTTGGTAGTGTGGGTGCATCCATACCAGTTATTTGCGACGTTAGGCTCATTACATCACAGGAGAACAAGCAATGAATACAACAAAAATCACGTCTGCCTTGCTACTGACTCTTGCCCTCGTCGGTTGCGCAAATCTCAAAGAAGTCAGGGATTATGCGGGAGAATCAGCAAGGCTATCCGCATATATGGAGCTAACTGCTCGGTTCCGTGATACTTACTACCGGGAGCAACCTTATCTTTCCGGTGAGCCTGATCGACTGGCACAAGACAACGACAAAAGACGTAAAGCTGCTTATGAGGATTTGCTGAAAATCCACCAAAGAGCATCCCTTTACATGCAGACTCTTGCAACGCTCGCGGGGGAAGATACCTTTGACATCTCGAAGGAAGTCGATTCTTTAGCCAGCGGAATCAAAGCTTACCCTGATTTTGGCATCAATGAAAAGCATGTGGATGCCATCTCCAATATCGCAAAGGTAATCACAAAATGGATGACATCCTCATACCAGGAACGCGCGGTTCACAACATGGTTAAGGAGGGTGACGCACCCCTACAGACAACGTTAGAAGGGATGATTTCGCTTGTTCGTTATTACAAGAAAACTAATGAAAATGAGAGAAAAACGGTCCTGGGTTTCTTTGAAGTAGAGATTCCCTACGCCGATGCTCCAAAGGATAAGCTTCTTGCTACATTGGCGCGTGTACATGTGCAGTCCAAGGAATCCGAATATAAGGATGCTCAACAAAAATATGATGATGCTGAAAAAGGGATCAAAAGTATTGCAGGGGGCCACAAGAGGCTCCTTGAAAATATCGATAAGCTGTCTAACGATGAGGTCAAAGCCACGATCAGCAAGTTTGCCAAGGATATAAAGACCATAAGAAAAAACCTTCAAACTGTTCGCGGCTGAGGCAAAAAACAAATTTTTCAGAAAGGAGTAAAGACCAATGGCCCTAGCAAATCAAGAGCAAGTTGAAGCACTCGCCGATAATATAACGAAGTGTGCGAACTCAATTCATGATCGCCTCATGAAAGCTATCAAAAATAAGGAAATTGATCAAAATGCAGCTCAGATGATATTTCAGGATGAGGCAAGCTTACGCCAGCGTGCGAATGGCCTATACATTGATGCGGCAAATTGTGTCGTGGATGGGTTGGCGGAATCGCAGAAAAGCATAATTGACTTGATCGATACAGCGAAAGAAGAGATCAAAACAATAAAGAAGATAGCAAGCTTTATCGACTTAATTGCCGATCTTCTTGTACTGGCTGCGGCAGCCTATGCTGCAAAGCCAGCCCCGATCTTAGCTGCCTTAAAGGAGGTGAAGGAGGACGTAGAGGCATTAAGCAAGGATAGCCAGTGATCTCCTTTGACCAACAGCGATTTTGGCCTAATTGATTCTACAAAGGAAGGCGGGTATATGGACGATCAGGGCGGCAGGGAGCAAGCCACAAGGCAGCGCTTGGGGCTGGCGCTATCGGGCGGTGGTTTTCGCGCTTCGTTTTTTCATCTCGGGGTGTTGGCGCGCATGGCCGAGCTGGGGCTGTTGCGCCATGTCGAGGCGATCTCGACGGTGTCGGGCGGCTCGATCATCGGTGCATTGTATTATTTGCGCCTGCGCGAACTGCTCATGGACACAGAAGATGCGAAGATCACCGGGCAACATTATGTTGATCTGGTGGCGCGGGTCGAGCGCGATTTTCTCTCCGCAGTTCAGCAAAACCTGCGCCTGCGCACGTTCGTCAACCCGTGGCATAACATGAAAATGGCGCTGCCGAGCTATTCGCGCTCGGACCGCATCGGCGGAATATACGATCATTACCTGTATCGGGCGGTATTCGGCGCCGACCGCGACAAACCGGTCAAGATGCGCGAGTTGAAGATCGAACCCAAGAATGATCCCCACCATGGCCAGTTCAACCCGATCACGCCTGGCCATAATGATGCCCGCCTGGCCAAGGTGCCGGTGTTGTTGATTAACGCCACTACGCTTAACACCGGGCACAACTGGCGTTTCATGGCCTCGCGCATGGGCGAACAGCCCCACGAAACAGCGTTGGCCGACGACATCGACAAAAATACACGGCTGCAGCGCGGTAAATACGACGAGATCATTGAGAATCAGTTGGATTTCCCGCTCGGCGCTGCGGTCGCCGCCTCGGCTGGCGTGCCGGGGTTGTTCCCGCCACTGGCCGTTTCGGAAATGTACGATGGCTGGCGGGTGCAACTGGTCGATGGCGGTGTCTACGACAATCAAGGCATCGCCGGTCTCGAGGACCCGCTCTACCCTTGCACCGACTTCATCATCAGTGACGCATCCGGGCAGATGGAAGATATCGAACACCCGGATACCGGCGCCATCGCCGTTCTCAACAGGGTAATGTCTATCCTGACCGACCGGGTACGCGAGGAGATGGTGCTGCGTTTGGAGCAACAATGGGGTGACGGGCACGTCGCTTTTTTTCATCTGACGCGTGGCCTGGATGGTCACGACAAACCGTATTTGAAGGCGGGAGGAGGCCAGTCCCAGCCAAAAGTACGGGCGGCGCCATCCACCTCAGCCGCCTATGGTGTCGACCCCGATGTCCAGATGATGCTGGCCAAGGTACGCACCGATCTCGACTCGTTCACCGATACCGAGGCGTTCGCGCTGATGGCCGACGGTTACCTGATGAGCGAAGCAGAGCTGCGGCGAATCGCCGGCCATTATGAGACGCAACCAGTTGAGCCGGCGCCGTGGCGCTTTTTGTCGGTGCGTGAGCTTATGACCGATCCGGCGCGCGATGAGCGCTTTGCCAAACAACTGCAAGTGGCGAGCAAAAAATTTTTCAAACCGTTCCAGCTTGGTGTGACCTTGAAATTAATCGGATACAGCTTGATTTTCATCGCCGTCATAGCGCTCTATGGCGCGCTGGTTTGGAAAGCTGGCGACTTACTTTTTCCGGGTTGGGTCGCCGCGCTATGGGCGACGCTCGATAAATGCCTGCTTGATACCGAACAGGCGCTGCAAATTTTGCTCGGGCTGCTTGCTGTGCTGGCGGGCGAATGGCTGGGGCGGGTATTCAAAGTGTTGAAATGGCTGCGCTCCCCTATGAGCCTCATCACAAGCCTGTTCACACGATTCTTGCTGCCGGTGCTCGGCGCCTTTCCGGTCTACGTCTATCTGAAGACCATCGACCGCTATTTTGTCGAACAGGGCCGGTTGTCATAACTAAGGAAGCGCTGATTTATTTATGCCGTTCGGGCTGAGCTTGTCGAAACCTTCGCTAACATGCTGATTCATATAGGTGGCATTTCGACAGGCTCAATGCGAACGGATTTAATCTGCGCTTCCCTAAAAGGCGAATGTATCCAATGGCTCTGATATATTTCTCGGGAAAAGGGCGCGATGAATCGCGCCCCTACGATATTGCACTATATGATAAAAAAATGGGATTAAGCGGAAAAATACCCGATGCGGCACGGAAGCTGCCCAGCCAATTCCGGGGCAGCCGTCAATCAGCGGGCTGCGCGCAGCTTACATTGTCCTGATCGGGGAGTGCTGTTCTCCCGTTTTCTTCTGGCGCACAGCCGCCACTGTACGCGGTATCCCATACGCGCACGCAATTCCTCCCGGCGGATTTGGCCGCATACATGGCCTTGTCGGCATGGTCGATGGAAGCTTCAACCGGGATATCCGCATCGAGGAGCACCAGGCCAAATGATGCGGTAATGTGGATCGGCTCTTTTCCGCCGATATCGATGGGCATGGCGGCGAGGCCTTCGCGCAAGCGCTCCAGCATGTTGTAGCCGGGCGTCAACTCGGTGTGCGGCATGAAGAGCAACAACTCTTCACCGCCATAACGGAAAACTTTGTCATAAGGGCGGAGGTGTTCGATCAGGTAGTGGACCAATGAAATCAGCACCTGGTCGCCGGCGAGATGCCCGTACAGGTCGTTGACAGCCTTGAACTTGTCCAGATCCATCATGGCAATGCAACACAGATGGGTCCCGCGCTTTATCAGCTCCTGCTGCTCGCGCAACGCGGGCAGGATGCCGTACCGGTTGATTGCGCCGGTGAGCGAGTCATGGTTGTACAGTGAATCTTCCAGTTCGCGCTCAAGGGCAGATATTTCGAGCCGCATCCGGTCGAGCGCGTTGGCGAAATTGTCGTAATCGAAAGAGGTAACCTGCTTGCCGGCTCTTGTCGAGACCAGCAGGCTGGCCGCCAACTGGTGCATATGCTGATGCGCCGCACCCAGGGCAATGAATCCGGCGTGGTCGCGCAGCCTTCCGGGCACGTTGCCGTAATACCATTGGCCGAACCGGCATTCCAGATGCGCCCCGGGGCTGATGTCGTGCTGGTCGCCGGGCAATTGGCAAACCAGCGTGCGGATCAGCGCGGCATGCCATTGCTGGTGGTTGTACAAGGCCTGTTCCAGTTGGGCCAGAATCCCCTGCATCTCGTCCCGCGTGACATCGTAGAAAGCCATGACTCCCCCTCCGTGCTATCAATTACCCGGGCTGCTCTCCGCAAGCCCGCTGGGCGCATCTGCCGGCAGCTTATTACTTAACCGGGCCACCTGCAAGCCGCAAGCGATGCGGCGATGCCGCGCCAGATACAGCGGCGTCCAGGCGTGGGGAATCTTGTAAACAAAGTTGTAGCGCGCCACATGGTAGCTGGGATCGAAGCCGTAGAAATTGAGTTTCATCTGTTGCAGCTCTTCGGCGCGGTAGGCGTCCAGCGGTTTTTCCCGCTCGTCGCGTTCGCGCCGGGCGAGCTTCTCGCGCAATAGCGAAGAGTAATCCGGGCTGGCGGCCAGCCCTTCGGCAATCCGCGCTATTCTTTCCAGAAAATCTTCCCGGCCAGTTCCGAAGCAACCGTCGATCAGACCCATTTCGCGCGCCTCGATCGCACCCACCGGCAGGCGATCCCGCGTCAGCGTCGCCGCCCTCGCCTCGCCCACGCGCCCCGGCAGAAGGTAGGTCCAGTATTCCGATCCATACAGGTTGCCCATGCCCTTGTAGTGCGGGTTGAACACCACGCCCTCGCGCGCATAGACGTGATCCGCCGCCAGCGACAGGAACACGCCGCCCGCGCCGGCATTGCCCTGCAACGCGGCGATGGTGAGCTGGCTGGCGGTGGTGACAATGGCGCGCGCCAGGTCGTCAATCGCGTTGATGTTGCGCCAGGATTCGTCCGCCGGGCTGGCGGCTGCCTCGATGCGATTCAGATGGATGCCGTTCGACCAGAAATCCGCGCCGCCCAGCAGCACGATCACCCGCACATCGCGTTGCGTGACGGCCAGATAGGCCGCACGCAGCCGTTCGCACTGTTCGCTGCTCATCGCGCCGTTGTAAAAATCGAAGTGCAGATAGCCGACGTCATTCTTCTGCTCGAACCAGATGTCGCGGCAAGTCTCGCCAGTGCATGGCAAAAATAGATCGAGCGGCGCTTCCGGCACATCGGCGAGATGCTCGCCCAGCGCCAGCACAGCAGGTAATTTTAGCCCACACTGTTCATTGGAACTATGAGCACAGTCCCTTCCCCTTGCAGGGGGAGGTGATGTTGCGCTTAAAGGATTTCCAGGTTGCTCATTAGCCCCTTCGGTCTTGAGCTTCAGATGGCCGATCCACACCGCGCCGTCGAGTGTGGCGCGGCAGATCGCGCCGTTGCGTTTGGCGATGATCGCGCCCGGTTGAGTGCCGCGCAGCGTGTCCTCGGCGCAGGCATCGAACAGGTAATACGCCTCGCCGCACAGCGTGTCGTGTACGCCCGGAAAGCCGTCTGCGGCATGGATTTTTTTCAGCACCGTGCGCGTGTCGTCACGGTTCCAGTCGATGGCGCGGTCGGCCTGCCTGATCGGCGCGTGCAACCGTCCGCGCACATCGGGACGGGAATAATCCAGAGGCTGCGGCTTGAAATTGCCGGAGCAATAATGCCCCACCGCCGCCAGCACCGCGCGCACCGCTGCATCGCTCACTTCGTCGCGGTACAGGCTGCTCTTTTTCGTGAGGCGCATTCGAAAAGTTTCCGCCGCCCAGATGTCGCCGGCATCCATTTCGCCGTTGGCCTGCAGCACCGTGACGCCCCATTCCGGACAGTCGCGCATGATCGCCCAGTCCAGCGCCGACGGACCGCGGTCTCCGACGATGC
>SCPW01000358.1 GCA_004298605.1 Gallionella sp. | reverse complement strand
GCCTCTGCTTCAAGTACAGTATCTCGCGCGCGTGGATCTCGATATCCGATGCCTGGCCACGGAAACCGCCCAGCGGCTGGTGGATCATCACGCGCGAATTGGGCAGGCAGAAGCGCTTGCCCTTCTCGCCCGCCGTCAGCAAGAACGCGCCCATGCTGGCGGCCTGGCCGACGCACAGCGTGCTAATGTCGGGCTTGATGAACTGCATGGTGTCATAAATCGCCATGCCGGCGGTGACGGAACCGCCCGGCGAGTTGATGTAGAAGTGAATGTCCTTGTCCGGATTTTCCGATTCCAGGAACAGCATCTGCGCCACAATCAGGTTCGCGCTATGGTCGTTGACTTCGCCGACCAGGAACACCACACGCTCCTTGAGCAGGCGCGAATAAATGTCATATGCCCGCTCGCCGCGCCCGCTGGTTTCCACGACCATGGGGATCAGGCCGATGCTCTGCGGCTCCTGCCGGTGCGGGGACAAAAGTTTTTCGTGATAATGCATCACGTCAGTTCCCCATCAATTCGTTAAAGGTGACGTTCTTGTCCGCCGTCTTCACCTGCCCCATCACCCAAGCTGCAACGTTTTCTTCCATAACCAGGTTTTCGATCTCTTGAAGGCGGGAAGAATCCGCGTAATACCAATGCACCACCTCCTCGGGCTGGTCGTAGCTTTGCGCATTGTCCTCCACCAAAGCGCGCACCTGCTCGGGCTTGGCCCTCAAACCGTGCTTCTGCGTCAGATCCGAAAGGATCAGGCCAAGCTTGACGCGTTTTGCGGCGCGCTCGGCAAACAATTCCGGCGACAGCGGCACATCCTTCATCTTTATCCCGCGCGCCTCCATATCCTGGGCGGTTTGCCGCATCAGGTTCTGCATTTCCCACTCCACCAGGGTTTTTGGCAGATCAAATCTGGCGGCTTTCAGCAAGACTTCCATTGCCGCTTCCTTGTTGCGCGCTCTCAGGCGGCGCGCCACCTCACGTTGCAAATTAACGCGGATTTCACCCTCCAGGTTGCTGACATCGCCGCCCGCGATGCCGACAGACTCGGCAAATTTGGCATCCACTTCCGGCAATTTGGGGGCTTCGACACTATGCAGCGCAATGGTGAAAGTCACCTGTTTACCCGCCACATCCTTGCCGTGGTAATCGTCCGGAAAAGTCATGTCGAACGATTTGGTCTCACCGGCCTTCATGCCGATGATGGCCGCTTCAAACTCCGGCAACATGCGGTCCACACCCAACACGAACGCATAGTTTTTGGCTTCGCCGCCCTGAAAAACCTCACCGTCCAGCCTGCCGGTAAAGTCGATATGCACCTGGTCTTCGGCCTGTGCGTCGCGGCTCACCCGCTCGAACGTGGCGCGTTGCTTGCGCAATGTCGCAATCGTGTTAGCCACATCGGCCTGCGTCAGTTCATAGACCGGGCGTTCTATCGTCTCGCCGGACAGGTCATCGATCGCCACTTCCGGATACACCTCGAAAGTTGCGCTGTATTCGACCTGATCGGCATTCATATCGCTGGTCTTGACTTCAAATTTCGGGTAACCCGCCACCCTCAGGTTGTTGGTTTGCGCGGCCTCGGCAAACGAGCGTTGCAGCGCATCGCCCAATGCTTCCTGATGGGCCTGCGCGCCGTAGTGCTGTTCGAGAATCCTGGCAGGGATTTTGCCCGGGCGGAAACCGGCAATTTTTGCGGTGCGCCCGATATTCTTCAGGCGGGATAACACCTCGCCGCGAATGGCCTGCTGGGGGATAGATGCGTTAAGGCGACGTTCTAACGCGCTTACGGTTTCTACGCTGGACATACTGTATTTCCTTGAGTTGAGGTTGAATCGGGTGCTGGTGCGAAAGGAGAGACTCGAACTCTCACGCCGTAAGGCGCTGGAACCTAAATCCAGTGCGTCTACCAATTCCGCCACT
This sequence comes from Gallionella sp., assembly GCA_004298605.1. GTDB lineage: Bacteria > Pseudomonadota > Gammaproteobacteria > Burkholderiales > Gallionellaceae > Gallionella. Next base: position 17,695 of record SCPW01000358.1, on the reverse strand, counting down.
TTCGCGCTGTATCATTGCTTCCAGCATTTTGGGCGGATTATAGCACTAACCCGGCGATTTTATCCCCACCACCGCGCGACCGCGCAGCTTGCCTTGCAGCAATTGCGGGAACACCTGTGGCAACTCGGCGAACGGCACGGTATGCGCCACCTGCGCCAGCAACTTCGGGCGCAGGCCGCTTGCCAGCCGTCGCCAGATTTCGCGGCGCAACGGCATGGCCGTGGCGGCGGAATCGACGCCGATCAGGCGCACGCCGCGCAGGATGAAAGGCATCACCGTGGTGTGCAGTTCGATGCCGCCCGCGTTGCCGAAGCTGGCGATTACGCCATTCTGCTGCATGGTGCGCGTCAGCCACGCCAGCGTCTCGCCGCCCACCGCATCCAGCGCGCCCGCCCACTGCGCTTTTTCCAGCGGGCGCGTGCCCATCACCAATTCTTTGCGCGATAAAATTTCAGCCGCGCCGAGCGATTTCAGATAATCGTATTCCGCTTCTTTTCCGGTCAGCGCCACCACGTGGCAGCCAAGCTGCGCCAGCATCTGGATCGCGAGACTCGCCACCCCGCCGGTCGCGCCCGTCACGATCACCTTGCCGTTTTCCGGGCGCAATTCATTCTGTTCCAGGCGATGGATGGACAGCGCGGCGGCAAAGCCCGCCGTGCCGATCGCCATCGCCTCGAACAGCGTCAAGCCCTGCGGCAGCGGCACCACCCAGTCGGCGGGAACCCGCACATATTCGGCAAACCCGCCATCGTGATCCACCCCCATGCCATAGCCCGTCACCAGCACCGCATCGCCGGCTTTGAAACGCGCATCCGATGAACTTTCCACCACACCCGCCACATCCACCCCGCCCACGCAGGGGAAACGGCGTATGACTTTCCCGGCACCCGTCGCCGCGAGCGCGTCCTTGTAATTCACACTGGAGTAATGCGCCCGAATGACGACCTCGCCGGGATCGAGATCATCCAGCGACAGATCGACGAAATGCCCGGCTGATTGGCCACCTCGTTCGAAGATGCGATAGGCGGAAAATTTCATGGAAAACCCATAAACCCGCAGCGCGCGCAGGGTGAGTGAAGCATAGCGTAACCCATCATTATGTCGCTCTTCACTCACCCTGCGCGGGTTGCCGGACAACCCGGCATCAATACGGGTTTTTGCAACCCCAACTCAAACTGAATTTTTTCAACCATGGCGCGCAGGGCGGCAACTTCATCATTCAGCCGTGCGACATTGGCTTTCAGCGCGGCCGCTTCGCCGAGGTCAACGCTGCCCGGTGCGCTGCTCGCCGCAACTTTGAAGGCTTCTTCATCCACTGCGCCGCACAGCAGATGCGCCCAGCGGTGTTCGCGCGAGCCGGGTAATTTTGTGAGCCTGACTACCCAGGGGGTTTCGGCGGCGGCCAGCTCTTCCAGAAAAGCGTCCACCGAAGAAATGTCGGCAAACGGGTGCAGCCGGTCACAATTGATACGCAACTCGCCCGCCGTCTGCGGGCCGCGCAGCACCAATACCGCCAGCAGTGCGACAGATTGCTCGGGCAGTTTGAACACGCGGCGCGCGTTGTGGGCGTAGCGCATGACTCGTCCGCCGCTCGATTCGATAATCAGCGCGTAATTTTTGAGGCTATCGACAGCCAGTTGCACTTCGTTTTCTGTTACTGCCATCACCGGATCGCGCGCCGTTTTTTGATTGCAGCCCAGCATCAGCGTATTCACCGAGAGCGGATAAGAATCCGGTACGGTTTTTTCTTTTTCGATCAGCACGCCCAGTACGCGCGCTTCGAATGGGGATAAAACTGGCAGGTTGGACATAAATTTTCGGTCTGATCAAACGGGGTATGAATGCTATCACGCAGCAACCGTAGGGTGGGCCATGCCCACCATGCCTGCCCTGATCCTGTCGAAGCGGTCGGGCCATGCCCGGCCTACATTTGGTCCCGGCTCGTCCGGCTTGGGTAAAGCTCGATAGCAAATAACGGATTGCCAGCCTTTGGTATAATCCGCGCCCTTAATTCCCCGAATCAACCCCATGTCCGTTTTGTTGTGGATCATCGCGGCCAGTCTTGTCGGTGGCGTGCTGAGCGTGTTGTGCGCCGCCCTGTTCGCGTTGAGCGCCCACATGCGCTGGATCAGCGCGCTGGTCAGCTACGCTATCGGGGCGTTGCTCGGTGCGGTATTCCTCAATATTCTGCCCGAGGCGATAGAGCTGAGCGGCAACGCGGCATCGGTGAGCGGCACCGTGCTGGTCGGCATCCTGCTGTTTTTTACGCTGGAAAAATTATTGCTGTGGCGGCATTGCCACCACGACCACTGCGAGGCGCATGAGCACAATACCAGCGGGCGCAGCGGCGCCATGATTATGGTCGGCGACACTTTTCATAATTTTGTCGACGGCATCATCATCGCCGCCGCGTTCTTGACTGATGTGCATCTGGGTATCGTCACCGCACTGGCCATCATCGTGCATGAAATCCCGCAGGAAGTCGGCGATTTCATGATTTTGCTGCATTCCGGTTACAGTAAAGCACAGGCCTTGCGCGTCAATCTGCTATCCAGCCTGGCGACGCTGGTGGGCGGTATGTTGGCCTATTTTGCCTTGCAATCCGCACAAAGCATTGTGCCCACGTTGCTGGCGCTGGCTGCGGCAAGCATGATTTATGTCGCGGTGGCCGACCTGATCCCGGGCCTGCACAAGCGCACCCAACTGCGCGACACCATACAGCAAGTCCTGCTGATTGGGGCCGGCGTGGCTACCATTTATGCGGTGGGTCTTATCGTGCATGTTTAACAAGCCATAAGGGAGTTGGTTTTCTAATCTTACTGTGTCACAAAACGCTGAAGGGCGCATTGCGGCGTTAAAATCGGGCTCGAAATGCTCATTTACTGTATGTAAACTCCGCTTTTTCGCCCGATTTTGCCTTGCACTGCATCCCTTGATCGCTTTGTGACACAGTAAGACTAAAAGATAAAACCATGGTGCCAACAAGCTGGAAATGATTTCAAACGCTACGCTTCGCGGTCACTCTCCCAGCGGCATCCCGATAAACCTGTTTCGTCAGTTCCGCGGCACTTCCCGTTACCCCCATTCCCCATTTCAACGAATCCAGCGGATTGCGCATGGTGTCAAACGCCATTTTTACGCCTGCCTTGCTCACATCAAACCCATCACGCATGGAACCTGCCGGATCATAAATCGAACGGATAAGCGCCTCGCCGCCCAGTGATATCGCCGCCTGTTTGATTGAGCCCCAGATGATTTTCTGCCCGAGCAAATTATTGGCAGGAATCAACCCGGCCAGAACGCCTCCCGCGACAGCGGCGTAGCCTGGCTGTTCGCGCGCGGCCGTGCCGATGACCTGCAAGGCGCGCAACCACAAGGGGTTCAAACTGCGGTTACGGATCAATTGCACAATCATGTTGGAAATGGACATGTCGTATCGCAGTTCGCTTTCCACTGTCCGCGCATAAGGCATGAGATGGGATTGGGCCAAAGTGTCATGGCACAAGCCCTGGACCGCATAATGGGCGGCCCAGCGCCCACTGAGCAAGGCGTACTGGATGCCTTCCCCATTCAGCGGATTAATCAATCCGGCCGCATCCCCCGCCAGCATCACGCGATCCCACACGATGGGCAAGCGGTGGTTATAGGTCGTTAGCGGCCAACCTCCGACTTTGGTTACGATCCTGGCATGACGCAGCCTTCTGCCCAAAGCATGATCCTGCTCAATCAGTTGTTGCAACAGCGACTTTAACGCGAACTTGGTCTTCGGCATTGTTTGCGATGCCACACCGACCCCCACGTTCGCACCACCCCCGCCGGTTGGAAACAACCAGCAATAACCCGGGAAGCTGTCGCCGCTGAAATATAAGTCAGCCTGATCGTGCGGGCCCGCGACGTTTTCGTAATAAGCGCGAATCGCAACAATACGATCATGGTCGGCGGGTGCGTGGCCGCGCAGCGCGCGCGCCACGATGGAATTGCTGCCGTCGGCGCCAATCAGCAGGCGCGCGCGCAAGCGCGATGTTTGTTTGCCATATTCCGCAACGACCATAACGGCATCATCATGCAGCATCACATCCTTGACGCGATAACCTTCCAGTATCGTCGCGCCCGCGCCTTGCGCGGCCTCCAGAATCCATTGGTCCAGTTGCATGCGGGGTATCACCCGCCCAAACGGCGGCAAGCCATCAATAGGCGGTATGGGCGCCGAAACCAGTTGCCCGCCATCAAGATAGCAGGATGCGCTGAAAATTTTGTTGCTCTGCTGGTATGCGGGCTGCCGTGTAACGCCGAGGCGCAACAATTCAACCAGCCCTACAGGCCCGACAAAATCCCCGCATACCTTGTCGCGGGGAAACCGGTCCTTATCCAGCACACACACTTTGTACCCCGAGCCGGCCAGATAAAATGCCGCCACCGCACCCGCTGGCCCTGCCCCCGCGATGAGTACATCGCAATCAGTGGATTGTTTAATGCGAACCATGTCACTGCCTCATTATCGGGTTATGGATGCGGGTATGTGCGGGATACCGGTCGATCTGTTTGAAACGGGAATTACCGTGCCCATGTTCGCCCGAGTCGCCATATAACGTCAAGGTGCGGCTGAGATGCCAGTTGCCGCACGGAGTATTGCATGGCAATTTGCCGACAATACCCGATGCGCGGGATCGGGCAATGAGCAATTCATTGACATACATCAGGCCACTGGAGTATAAATTTGCGCTGGGCATCCCTGTTGGAAAGCAGGCTTGCCACAAGCGCACCAGGCGGCATTCCTGATGGCGCATTGATTGCCCTGAGTACTGGCTCAGTGCTTTTACGGAGAACCGCATTATGTCGGCTAGGATGAACCTGAGAATCAGGCTGGGCCCGCTGGTCATGCTGGAAATCAGCGGCGAGAGTTGCGAGGAGATACGTCACGCGCTCAAAGGTTTCGACCTGCTCAACCGGGAGATTGACGCCATGTGCAGCGACCTTGCCGACCGCATGTATCCGGAAGACCAGGAATCTCCAACGCAATCCGGTTTTGAGGAGCAGCCATGAAATTCAGGGCGTTCGGTCGCATGCAAAGCTGCCCTTCCATCAGCCTGGACACGACGATCAATCCTCTGGATTTTGAAACCTCACTCCATGGCAGCTTTCACGGCGAACTCGGGCCGTTCAAGGGATACGTTGGCGAGATACCCATCCGCCTGGCGATCCCTTTTTTGAAACGGAAGCCGGTCATTGCTTCTATTGGCGGCTTTCCCCTCAGCCTGGACCGTTTCCAGGTCAATGTGAACAAAGCCGGGCTGGATTTGAAAGGCGTCATTGGCTCTGAAGGCATCAAGGCCAAAGTGCATTCGAAAGTCGAGTGCTCGACGGAGATGAAACTGGAAGGCAGAGTTTCGGGCCAGTTCAACCTGTCGGACCGCGACCTGGATGAAGAAGACGATGGCCACTGTAAAACGCCGACATGCGGGGGTAAACTGACGGCGGAAAATGAGCCATGAACTGGCCTGCTTACGCAAGAAAACATTGCTGCCATCCGGTGATGCACCATCAGGTGACTTGCCGCCACCAGATTGAAGTTGAAGTACAGCCCGCCAGCGCGGAAGTCTATTTTGCCGACGAACGCTACGCCGACGCCATCAACACACAGGTGCGTTTCGAAGCCACGGTGTATAACGCACCAAGCAACAGCGTTACCTGGCAGGTCACCGACATCAGCGGAGGCCCCGGGAAAGGTACCATCGACCCATCGGGGTTGTATATCGCGCCGCCAAAAATCGGCGTCCCGCACGGGCACACCGATATAATCATCGCCACGGCCAAAGCCGACCCTACCCGGCGCGCTTACGCCAAAGTCACCCTGGTGGGGCACGGGCCGGAGCCGGAACCCGTGGCGAAGCTTGAAATCTATCCGCAGGTCGCCTACCTTTACTACCAGGACGGCGCGAGCGTGCATAATCAATACATCGACCCCAGCAACAAGCACCAACAATTCAGCACCATTATCAGCAGCACGCCGTTGACCGGCGTCACGTGGACAGCAACAGGGGTCGGAGCGATCGACAGCAACGGTTTTTATACGGCGCCGAACAGTGGTTTTTCACCGGCATTCGCCACGGTTCAAGCGCATCTGACGCTCGATAACAGCGTCAAGGCCACGGCGCGGATTATTTTATTGAATTATTCCTGGCCGGGAATTGTTCCTTAAACAGGAACGCAAGGGGGTATTGCGATGGGCGACATCAATGTAGTCGATGGCTCGGTTCTCAGGTTGAGATCAGACTCGAAGCTGACGCTGAATGCCGATTCGGCACTCACGATAAAAAGCATCGATAAAGTCAAAAATATCGAGCCTGTCGCGGTCCATCTGAAGGAAGTCAATCATATCGATCCGCTGACGATCGAGGCCTTGCATGTCAGCGAAGTCAAGAATATCGAGCCATTGCAAATCGCCAAATTCAATGTCACCAACTTGCCGATGGTGAATGTGAGTTTGCAAAAGCTGCCCGAAGTCGGCATCAATATCAAAACCCTGCCGCCCATTTCGGTGGGTATCCACCAAGATTTCTGCATTCCGTCGAGCTATACCCTGCATGCGCGCCTGCTGGGTATCGAAGTCGCGCGCCTGCAATTGAACGGCCAGACTTCCATCATTCCCAGGGAGCGCGCCCGCCGCGAGCAGGCACGCGCCGATAATAAAAGTTATCCGGCGCCCAGCGTTGCGGGCAATCCGGCCATACCATCGCATTGCAGTGAAAATGTGCAAAGCCCGTGCTGCACGCAACCCGGACATGCGGCAGGCCATTACCGTCAGCCTCCGGAACACGCGGCGCCCCACCCCGGGGCGGGCGCCGGAATGCCGGCCAGCATTTTCGCTGCCGGTTTGGCGGCTGATCCATCCATGGCCTCGTTATCCTTCGGCATCCCCAGAGCCGCGTTCCAGGTTCCCAACCGTCCTGCAGCGGATAATTTTTCTGAAAATCGCATCATGAGTGGAGAATAACAATGCACCATTACCCCTATGGCTGCGGGCAGCCCGGCCACTCCGGCCTCACGGATGTATTTGGCGGCGCGATCAACCTGGCGACTTCGGTGCTGTATGGCGGCGCGCGCGTTGTGCGGACTATCGTGGAAGGCAGCGTGTGGCACAGCGAACACCCCCAGCATCATGACTGTTGCCCGCAGCACGGCGATTGCGGCTGCGGTTGCCCCCATCATGTTTATCACCGGCATTGCGTCCCTGAAACCTATCACTGTTGCGGATGCTGCCAATAATGGAAAAAACCGCCACCTTGCGCGCCATCAGGATCAGCGCGGCTGCGCCGGACAATAAACAGGCGCCCGGAAATGAACGCGGCACGGCAGATGCATCAACCGGAAAAAGCGGTGATGAATTGCTGCACAATCGCGCCCATTTCGAAGAAGTGGTGAATAAGGGCCTGGATCTGGCGGAAGCGGGCATTGGCATCGGATTCGATGTTGTCGCGCGGCTGGGCTCCATCCTTAAAGGCCAGGTGCTCGACAAAATCGGCAACGCCAACATGTTGAACCCGGCAATGGGCAATCATGCCGCAGGCCAAGGTTATGCCGATAACCGCCAGGCTCCGGAAAATCCGCAACATCACGGGCAAACGGGAACATCACCGGCGCAATCGCCCGGCGATACGGCGCAGAACGGCGGAGCCGCGCCGGGCTACTACCTGTTTAACCGCCTGCCGCTGTTTCCGGGCGCTGAAGCGGCGTTACCATTCTCTATCAACAACGATTCGTTAACTGCGGATAAAATGATCCGCATCGGCATAGAGGGCTTTGTGGGCGAGGCACGGCAGGCCGTGCTGGATGCGGGCACGTTTTCCGTAACGCCGAACGAAATTGCCATCGCCCCGGCAGATTTCGAGAAATTTGTGCTCAAGGGTACAATTCCCGCTGCGGCGCCGGCGGATAATTACCGCGGCTGGTTAGTGTTGTCAGAACAGGGGGTGTACCGGATACCCGTTGTCCTGTCGGTATCCGATCCCGGCCAACCGGCCCCGGGCCGGGGAACGCCGGTATAGTCAAGGAGAGACATGATGGCTGTCAAAGTCTTGGGTCTTATAAACAGGGTAATCAATAAAACCACCACTGAAATTCTCGATGGTCAGGTGGTCAACAAAATTACCGGTGTGGTCGGCACATTTCTCAACTCCGGCGTGGAAGCCATCAGGGACATGACCAGCGAAGAACCCGAAGAAGCGGAAAGCGCCAGGGAAACGCCTGGCTGAACGGACCAAACGATTCACAGATCAATCAATTGCGGACAACCCATTTATCGTCAGGAGAGAGGCCATGAGTCATATTCACCCTAATGCGTACACCCCATGCTGTTACGGCCACTACGGATACCCCCATCAATGGCAATATTACACGATGCCATATCAGCCCATGGTTTGCGGCAGTTGCTGCCAGCCGGCGCAATGGTGCCAGTGCGCGCAGCCATCGTCGTATATGAAACTACCCCAGGAAATAGTGGCGGATGCCACCACCACGACAAAAAACGCTTTTGTCGGCGGCCTGGAAAATGCGTCCCTGTCGCTTGAGTACCTGAAAACAGACGCGGCGCCAACCCTGAACGTGACCATCACGGAAAACGGGGCGACAGCCACATGGAACATCGCCTCCATACCGGACGATTACCAGATCAAGGAAAACTTCGCCACCGTGTCGCCCGGCGCTGTTATCAAGCTTGTAGTTGCGGATTGCACCGCGCGGTTGAGATGGTGCGAAGCCGTTTGTTGTTGATCTATAGCCAGGAGAACAAACCATGTACCCAAAATACCCGACCGGGCCGATGATGCAACCGGCGCAGGCCATGCACCCGCATTTCGCGCCGCAGGGCGTCCATGCGCCACATGCCCACGGCTTCTGCGCTTCCTGCTGCCATCCCGCCGCACAATGCACTTGTCACCGCAGTTGCCGGAAAATCGAGAAGGAATTGCTGGTGGGACCGAACGCTGCCGGCGGAGGAATTACCCCCGGGAAGATTGGCAAGGGCGCCCACAACACGGCGGCATCGGATGATCCCGCGAGAGCAAAAGCGTTTGCGTTGATGGATTTGATTTCCCCGCCTGAAGCAACCGCAGCGGACATGGACGAGAAGGCGGCAATCGACGCGCACCTCCCGATGCGGGGCGCCAGTTATCTGCGTCAGGCGGTCGCCGCCAACAAGGCCGCCATCGGTATGAAAGACACCGTGATCGGCGGCGGTTGCTGCGTACATCTTTCCATCGAATACATGCAGATGAACCCGCTGGTCCCGTTAACAGCGTTAGCCGGTGTATTGGTGATAGACAGCAAAGCCACCATGATGGCCTGGGGCAAGATGTTTACCGATGACGGCTACCATGTGAAGGAATGCATTATTTCCACCCAGCCGGGCGCCCACCTGGTGGTGTTATCCATTAACGCCATCACACGGGTCAGGTGGTGTGAAATTATCAGTTGCTGACAGACACGTTTACCACAAACTACGAGGCAAACCCAATGGCTACCCAACCCCAAAAAAAGAAACCCGCCGCCAGGGCGGCAACGGCAACATCTGGCGCCAGCGCCAAGCCGAAGGCAAACCCGGCGAAAGATAGCGGTGCTTCGCCTTTTCCCGGCAAGCCCAATAATCCGGCAACAAGTGCGGGCAACAAGCCCTTTATGGCAGCTCCGGGCGCCAATATGGGCTTCAATATGCCGCCGTTCGGCACACCGATGCCAAATATCATGCCACCACTGCAAGGGATGATGCCGCCGCAGGAGATGATGCCGCCCATGCCGGGTTATGGCGCGATGCCCGCAAGGTTCACCGGTAGCGGGTTATTTGACAGCCTCGGCAATATGCTGCGCCTGGGTATCGATACAATCAACGCGGCATTGGCTGGCAGCAACCAACTGGTGCAAGGGTTCACCGGCGGCTACCGGTCGTCTTATCCCTGCCCCCAGTACCCCCAGCACCCGCAGGGTTGCGGGCACCACGGCCAGACGCAGCACTGTTGCGGCCACCATCATCAGCACAACACCTACCATGATTGCGGGTGCCATTCCTGTTGTGATGTTTACGGCGAAAGCTGTTGCAATTCCAGTGTGCATAATTGTTGCTGAAACGCGATTTCCCTCAAGCCCGGCAGGCTGTTGGCGGAAAGAATCACCGGTTTCATAATGGCGGGCCATTTGCGGGATGCCGCACTGGAAGGCAAGCTGCGGCGATCCCTGATAAGCGCCTACCCGCTCGATGAAGTGGGGCAGATCGAACAGGTACACGACGGCAACAACCGCGTTTATCGCCTGAAGTGCCGCGCCCCGGCTCCTTATGACCAGATGGCGGTTAAACTGTCGAAGCCGGGCAGCGGCGGCATCGCGGGCAAGCTGGCAGAAAAAACCATTCTGGATTACCTGTACCACGATCCCGCGTTTCCCTTTGTTCCCCGGTTATTGGCGCCCACTGCCGAACCCGGCCATGCCCGATGCCAGCCATGGGGGGTGTTGTGGGATGACGGCGCCCTGCTTACCTGCTACCGGTGGGTGGAGGCGCAACGGTATCGCGGCAGCGGGCAACAGCTCGTTCAGGTGGGTAAACGTTATGGGCAGTTGCAACAGGCACTGCCCGCCATCAATCCCGCCGCATTGCCGCCAGCGCACCACCGGTTATCGCGGGCTGCGGATGGGCGGTTGCAACTGGCGGAAGACTTTACATTCAGCGCGTTCAACGCATTTATTAAATCGCGCGCCGGCGGATGCGCCGCCAGTGCCATGCTCAATCTCAACCTGGCGTTTCTGGAACAGGAGGTCGCAGATTTGCGCGAAGGCCTCGACCAGCACAAGCGGCGCATCGAGTGCTGGAGCCGCTGCCTGATCCACCAGGAATTGTCCCCATCCAATTTCGGTTTTGCCCATGACGACAGCGTCAGCATAATCTTCGACTTCGATTCGATAAGCGATGGCTTTCCGTTGCAGGATACGGCCTGGCTGTGCGCCACATTTTGTGTCGATTACCGTAAACTTCCCGGTGAAGTGGCACGCAGTGCGACCGTGTTGTTGTCGTCTATCCGGTCGCAGGCGGCCATGCCCGACGGCTGGCAGGAACTGCTGATCCCGTTCATGCGCCTGGGATACCTTGCTGCCATCCACCGTAAACTGAGGCTTGCACATGGCGGCGTCGATCCCCGCCTGGGGTTCGTAAAGGAAGACATCCTGTGCCTGCAATGGTTGCGGCGCCATGGCGGCGAACTGGCGTTATCCATTTGCCGGGGCACGGCGCCATAACATGTTGCACTGGGCGAGCCGATCGACTTTTTATCACATCGTGATCGACCGTTTTGCCACCGGTAAAAATTGCTTCCAATACTCCAAAGGGCCACATTACCCACAGGAATTGCGCCACCGGATGGGCGGTAATCTGGATGGCGTTATTCAATCCCTGGATTACCTGCATGGCTTGGGCATCGGCGCCCTGCTGCTGACGCCATTTTTTAAAGGCAGCAAATATCACGGCTACTGGACTACCGACTTTCTGAAAATCGACCCGTGTTTCGGCAGCCCGCAACAACTCGAACAGTTGATTGATGCCGCCCACCAACGCGACATGCGCGTGGTGCTGGATCTGCCGTTCACCCATTGCCATATCGGCGCCGACCCTGCCCGGCAGGCGCTCGACAATGCGTGCTCACCCTTCCGGGGCTGGTTCCATTACGACCGGGCGGGCGGGTTTAAAGGATTTTACGGCGACCGTAATTTGCCGGAACTGAACCTGGAATTTCCCGATGTAATCGAGTTCCTGAAAAACATGCTCGACCACTGGCTGAGATTTGGCTTTGACGGCATACGGTTCGACCATGCGAAACGCCCTTCGGCAGCATTCTGGGAACAGTTGACCGGCTTTTTGCGCGCGCGCCACCCGCAGGTGTTTTTGCTGGGCGAGAACTGGCACGAATCGGGGGAAATCGGAACCCTCTCCCGTTACCTGCATGGCGAATTGAACATTCCGCTGAGCCTGGCGCTGCGGCAATTTCTGGCACAGCCCGGGCAGCCCGCGACCGATGCGATCACGCACCTGATCCGGTCGCAACAGGCGTCGCGTAAAAATGGTTATTTACTGCCGACCTTCCTGGATAACCACGACATGGAAAGAGCCGGTTTTATCTCGCGCAAAAACCGGAACGCGCTGGCGCTGGGTTATCTTCTGCAACTCAGCTTGCCCTATCCTCCCATCATCTATTACGGCAGCGAACGGGGGCAATCGCAGACAGAAAATTTTCCTGCAGGCCGATACGAAAGGGATCGTTACTTTCGTGAACCCATGGCGTGGGAAGCCGGGGAAGATATGGCCGCATGGGTAAAAAAACTTATCCATATCCGGAATGACAACATTGAATTATTCACCTCGGAGCCCCGCGCGATAGCACTTCTGGAGGGGCATGTTTTGACCTATCGCTATTCGAAAGGAGATTCGATGATAATGGTCGCAATCAACTGCGGCCCCCGCCAGAAACAGATTCCCTGCCCGGCAGTTCAAGATGCGATGCTGCTGGCCGGATATGCAGATGTCAAAGAAGGGCGCCAAAACCACTTCGGGTTGCAGCCTTATAGCGGAGCTATCCTGAAATTTAACCGCGCATAGCGCGCGCAGGAAAATCAGAAATCGCCGCTTCGCAGCAGCCAGCCGATTCCAGCCAGCGCGCCGAAAAAAATTACCAGATGCGCCCAGGTCCAGAACAGGTAGCGGCGCGACAATTTGTCCGGCGTGAGGTTGCTGATCAGGAATAATTTGCCGTCGCGCGGTTGGCCGATGATGTGGATATCCGGCTGCGCCCGGGCTTCGCGCAGGTTCTTTGCCACTTCGCGCCTGGCGGCCTGGCGCGCCAGCATCCACTCGCCCATATCCAGCTCGCCGTTGTTGTCCAGGTCGAAGCGCGCATGCAGCGCGGGCATGTTTTTCTTCCATTCGGCCAGCAATGCGTTGAGTTCCGCGCGGGTGTCGAATTCCAGGTTGCTGCCGCCTTGCGTGCGGAATTGCCCGATGACGTAGAGGCTGTCACGCTCGAGCAATTTCCACTCGGTGTAGCGGTAATCGCCTTGTTGCCACCGGTCGCGGTGGCGGGTGCTGATCTCGGCCTGTTCCGGGTCGACCACGCATTCGCCGGTATCGTCGCGCAGCACGAAAGAATCGCCGCTCTCGCCGCTCTCCTCTGTTTTCCAATCTTTTTCCGAGTTCCGCCGTTCGATTTCATAGCGGTACCACAGGCAGGGAAGCCGGCTGAGCTTTCCCAGCAGGAGAGGCTCGCAAAACGGCTGGCCGTAGCCGGACAGTTCCACATAGCCTTGCGCGGCGGATGCGATTTTTGAAGTGGGCGTGTCGCGTATCGCGCGCAGCCGTTTCAGCGCCGACAGCCAGGCCGGGATGCTGGTGGCGGCCATGATTGAAAGGCATATCAGCCAACCCTCGCGCGACTCCATTTGGAACGCGGCGAACAGCAACAGCAATTGCGCGCCGGAAGTGACCAGTTGCGCGTATTCGCGGCGCAGCGAGACCAGCATGCCCGTCAGCCGAACAGTTGCTTCACGTCCACGTCCGCCTTCTCGGCGGTGGAAAATTCCAGCAGCGGCTTTTCGCCGAAGTTGAACGTCTTGGCAATGATGCTGGCGGGGAATACTTCGATCTGCACGTTGTTGATGTTCACCGATTCGTTGTACAGCTCGCGGCGGTCTGCGATGCCGTTCTCCAGCGAGGTGATGCGGGTTTGCAGTTGCATGAAATTCTCGTTGGCTTTCAGTTCCGGGTAAGCTTCCGCCACCGCAAAAATGCTGCCCAACCCGGCGCGCAGCATGCCTTCCGCCTGGCCCAGCGCGGGGATGTCCTGATGTTCGCGCGCGGATTGCACCTGCGAGCGCGCGGCGACGACGCTTTGCAGCGTCTCCCGCTCGAACTGCTTGTACTGCTTGCACACTTCGACCAGCTTGGGCAACTCGTCGTGGCGCTGCTTGAGCAACACATCGATGTTCGCCCACGCCTTGGAGACCGCATGTTTGACGTTGACCAGGTGGTTGTACAGGCTGATGCCGTAGATCAGCAGGACGGCGGCGATACCCATAAAAATCAGCGTGCCCATGGTAGCTCCTTTACTTGAGTTAAAGAATTACTGCATTCCCATCGTACCGTTAATCCGCGCGGGCATCCCCATTTCCCGAATAACACGCAACCGGGTTTTAGCCCGGCTGGCTGCCGGCAGCCTACAGGATCAGCGTATCGTTCGGGCAGGTTTTGGCCTGCGCGAGCCGTGCCAGCGCAGGCAATAAATTCAGGCCCGTTTCCTCTTTCAATACCAGGGCATTTTCTTTCAGGTCATCGAAAGATATTTCAACGGGATCGCCCGCCGCCGCGAAGGCGATGGCATTGCCGCTTTCGCACGAAGGGAATACCAGCGCGCGGTCTTCGAATGCCTCGCGGATGCGCGCCAGACTATTCTTGAAACCGCGGCTGCGCCCGAGCAGATTGGCTGCCAGCACGCCGCTATCGCCCAAACGGGCGCGGCACGCCCGATAAAACGGCAGGGTATCCAGAGCGCCGGCGCGCGCCTGTTGGTCGAAGCCATCCACGAGAATCAAATCGAATTTCTTGTTGCTATCGAGCACGTATTCCGCGCCGTCGCCGACAACCATATTGATGCGCTTCGCGTCTTCCGGAAGCTTGAAAAATTGCCGCGCGGCGGCGATCACATCGGGTTCGATTTCTACTATCGTGAGGTGTGCCAGCGGGCGGTGGCGGTACAGAAATTTGGTCAACGAGGCCGCGCCCAGACCGATCAGCAAAACTTTTCGCGGCCAGTGCGCGTTATCGCGGAGCATCAAACCGGCCATCATCTCGCGGGTGTATTCCAGTTCCAGCGACCACGGGCGGGCAATGCGCATCGCGCCTTGCACCCACGATGAACCGAAGTGCAGGTAGCGCACGCCGGATTGTTCGGAAATGTCGATGGGCGTAGTCATTATTTCCGGGTGTCCTTCCCGCAGTGTCGGGATACTGGTTTTTGCGTTATTGCCCCAACAGGTGCTTCACATGATCGCGTTCCTCGACCAGTTCGCGGTAGCTATCTTCCATATGCCTGCGCCCCAGCTCGCTGACCGGCAGCCCCTGCACGATGTGGAAATGGCCGTGCCTGCACGTGACGGGAAAGCCATAAATCACGCCCTCCGGAATGCCGTAGCTGCCGTCGGACGGCACGCTCATCGTCACCCAATCGTTGTGGTGCGAACTGAGCATCCAGTCGTGGATGTGCGACACGGCGGCATTGGCCGCGCTGGCGGCGCTGGACAGGCCGCGCGCTTCGATGACGGCGGCGCCGCGTTTTTGCACGGTAGGGATGAATTCGTTTTCCACCCAGTTTTGGTCCGGCAAAATATCGCGCACCATCCGGCCACGGATTTCGGCGTGGTCGAGGTCGGGGTATTGCGTGCCGGAGTGGTTGCCCCACACGACCATTTTCTTGATGTCGCGGATCGGCTGGAACAGTTTTTGCGCGACTTGGGCGATGGCGCGGTTGTGGTCGAGGCGCATCATCGCGCTGAAGTTGCGCGGGTCGAGGTCGGGGGCGTTTTTCATCGCGATCAGCGCGTTGGTGTTGGCCGGGTTGCCCACCACCAGCACTTTGACGTGGCGCGCCGCGTAGTCGTTGAGCAGCTTGCCCTGCGCGGAAAAAATCGCGCCGTTGGCTTCGATCAAGTCTTTGCGTTCCATGCCTTTGCCGCGCGGGCGCGCGCCGATTAACAGGGCGATCTCGGTATCCTTGAACGCGACTTTTGGGTCGTCGGTGATGATGACTTGTTGCAGCAGCGGGAAGGCGCAATCTTCCAGTTCCATCATCACGCCGCGCAACATTTGCTGCGCCTGCGGCAAGTCCAGCAACTGCAAAATGATCGGTTGCTCGCGCCCCAGCATGTCGCCATTGGCGATGCGGAACAGGGTGGCGTAGCCGATTTGCCCGGCGGCGCCGGTGACGGTGATTCGGACGGGTGCTTTCATGGAATTCTCCTTGGGTGGGATGACGTGCATCATAATCAATTCACCGTTTTTTTGTCGGGCAAAAGGTGTAGGATTATGGCCGTAGGGGCGCGATTCATCGCGCCCTGATTTATCCATATATCGGACAAAGGGCGCGATGAATCGCGCCCCTACAGAGATTGCGAATGAATAAAAACCGCCCCAAACACCTCGCCCTGCTCAAAATCAAATTGCCGCTCCCCGGTATCGTATCCATCCTGCACCGCATCAGCGGCCTGCTGGTGTTTCTGGCGCTGCCGCTGCTGTTGCTGATGCTGCAATACAGTCTGCGTTCCATCGAGACGTTTACGCAGTTGCAGACCGTGCTGTCCCACCCGCTGGTCAAGCTGGCGTTGCTGGGTTTGCTGTGGGCGGCGCTGCACCACATTTGCGCGGGGCTGCGCTTTCTGGCGATTGATCTGCACTATGTGCGCAATCTGGCGCAGGCGCGCAACAGCAGCAAGGTGGTGCTGGCGGTGAGCCTGGCGCTGACCGTTTTTCTGGGAGTGAAGCTATGGTGAACCGCGTGGTGGTCGGCGCGCATTACGGTTTGCGCGATTGGTTGATCCAGCGCATCAGCGCGGTGGTGATGGTGCTGTATGTCGCGGTCATGGTCGGCTATCTGCTGTTGCAGCCGCGCCTGAATTACGATGTCTGGACGGGTTTGTTTTCCAGCCAGACGGTGCGCACGTTTACCTTGCTGTTCCTGATGTGCTTTTTTTATCACGCCTGGATCGGTGTGCGCGACATCGTGATGGACTACGTTAAGTCGGCCAGTGTGCGGCTGGTGCTTCATGTGCTGGTGATTCTGGCATTGCTGCTGTATGGCATCTGGGCAGTGCAAATTTTGTGGGGAATGTAATGGCGGTGGCAAAACGAACGTTTGATGTGGTGGTGGTCGGCGCGGGCGGTTCCGGGATGCGCGCGGCGTTGCAGTTGGCGCAGGCCGGTTTGAAAGTGGCGGTGCTGTCCAAGGTGTTTCCGACCCGTTCGCACACCGTTGCGGCGCAGGGCGGGATCGCCGCCTCGCTGGGCAACCTCAACGAGGACAACTGGCACTGGCATATGTACGACACGGTGAAAGGCTCGGATTACCTGGGTGACCAGGATGCGATCGAATTCATGTGCCGCGCCGCGCCGGAAGTGGTGTACGAGCTGGAGCATTTCGGGATGCCGTTCGACCGGCTCGACAGCGGCAAGATTTACCAGCGCCCGTTCGGCGGGCACATGCAGGATTACGGCAAGAACCCGGTGCAGCGCGCCTGCGCGGCGGCCGACCGCACCGGCCACGCCTTGCTGCACACGCTGTACCAGCAGAACGTGAAAGCCAACACACATTTCTTCGTCGAGTGGATGGCGCTCGACCTGATCCGCGATTCAGACGGCGATGTGCTGGGCGTGACCGCGATGGAAATCGAAACCGGCGAGGTGATGATTTTTCAGGCGCGCGCCACGCTGTTCGCCACCGGCGGTGCGGGGCGGATTTTCCAATCCAGCACCAACGCCTACATCAACACCGGCGACGGGCTGGGGATGGCAGCGCGCGCCGGGATTCCGCTGGAGGACATGGAGTTTTTCCAGTTCCACCCCACCGGCGTGTATGGCGCGGGGGTGCTGATTACCGAAGGGGTGCGCGGCGAAGGCGGC
>SCPW01000357.1 GCA_004298605.1 Gallionella sp. | reverse complement strand
GGTGGACGCAGGCGACGAATGGCATCGCGCAAACCTGCACCAGGGATTGGATTCCACGCTCAATGTCGCCAGAAACGAAATCAAATACAAGGCCGACGTGAAGAAGGAATACGGGGACATCCCGGAGGTAGAATGCCTGCCCTCGCAGATAAATCAGGTATTCATGAACCTGCTGGTAAACGCGGCCCATGCGATCGAAGAGCACGGCACCATCACATTGCGCACCGGGCGGCAGGGCGAAGAAGTGTGGGTGGAAGTCGAAGATACCGGCAAGGGTATCGCGCCGGAGCACCTCGGCAAGATATTCGACCCGTTTTTCACCACCAAGCCGGTCGGGCAGGGAACCGGGCTGGGGTTGTCGCTATCCTACGGCATCATCCAGAAACACCACGGGCGCATCGAAGTTAAAAGTGAAGTGGGCAAGGGTACTTTGTTCAGGGTATGGTTGCCGGCGGATCAGCCGCGGGAAGTTGCATGATCTTGAAAAAGTAGTTTTGCGGGCCAGTTTGTAAGGAGCAGTGATATGAATGAGCAATTCGAAGATAACGCCCTTCAAAAAGAACTGGGTATAGACTCTGCCGAGGTGGCGGTGCGCAAGGCGTTTCTCGAATTCACCGAGGCGGATGCCGCGTTGCTCAAGGATTTGCACGTGCGCCTGGAGGCGGGGCGCGATTCATTCAGCACGGCGTTTTATGACCATCTGAAGCATTTCTCCGAGATCGTCCCGCTGTTCGGCGACGACGCGAAGCTGGAGCGCCTCAAATGTACGCAATCCGCTTATTTCAGCCAGCTCACCTCGGGCGAATATGGCTCGGGTTACATAGAGAACCGCCTGCGCGTCGGGATGATCTACCAGCGTGTCGGGCTGTCCCCCAAGTGGTATATCGGGGCTTACCGCAAATATATGGGCGAGATCATGCCCATCATTTTCCAGTTGCTGGACGGGGACACGGAAAAGTGTATCGCCACCTACAGCGCGCTGCTCAAAATCATTCTTCTCGATATGGAGCTGGCGCTCGACACGTATTTTCATGCGGAGCACCAGGCGATTGTCCGGGAAAAGAGATATACCGAACAAATTATTGCCGGCATACCTTTCGGCCTGGCGGTGGTGGATTCGCAACTGAAAGTGCAGTCGGTGAACGATGCGTTGCTGCGCATGTTCGATCTGGGCGCGGCGGAAACCTGCACCGGGCTGACGGTGCCCAGGCTGCTGGGATTGACGGATGGGGACATGACCGGTGAGCTTCAGGGGGTCCTCGATCACGGGAAAATGCGCTCGGGGCTGGCTTTTGAGCGCCACGACCCATTGGGCACGCGATACTTTCTGGCCGACATTTCAAGGGCGCAGACGGAAGGGCAGCAGACGCGCCTCCTCTTCATGGTGCAGGACATCACCGCATACAAGACGGCGGAAAAACGCGCGCAATATCTGGCGCAGCACGATGCGCTGACCGGCTTGCCGAACCGCAGCATGATCTACGACCGGATCGACTACGCCTACACCCTGTCGCGGCGCGGCGAAGGCACGGTGGCGACGATGCTGATCGACCTGGACCGCTTCAAGATGATCAACGATAGCCTCGGCCCTTCGTATGGCGATGTGTTGCTCAAGCTGGTGGCGGGGCGTTTGCGCGAGGGCTTGCGCGAGAGCGATACGGTCGGTCGCGTCGGCGGCAACGAATTTGTGATGATCCTGCTCAGCATGACTTCCGCCGACGATGCCAAGGTGGTGGCGAAGAAAGTGCTCGGGGCGCTGGTCGAGCCGTTCTGGATCAACGGGCAGCAGGTTTATTTGACCGCCAGCATCGGCATCGCGGTTTCTCCCGCCGACGGCGAAGACGCGCAGGAGCTGCTCAGGAATGCGGCGGCAGCGCTGCATCAGGCGAAGAAAGACGGGCGCAACCAGTTTCATTTTTTCCAGGCAGAAATGAACCGGCGCGTGCAGCACGACATGCAGCTTGAAAGCGGGTTGCACCGCGCGCTGGAAAATTACGAATTTGAACTGTTTTATCAGCCGCAGGTAAATTTGCACACCGGTGAGATCATCGGCGCGGAAGCGTTGCTGCGCTGGCAGCATCCGGAGCGGGGCCTGATTTCCCCGGCGGATTTCATTCCCATGCTCGAGGAAAACGGCCTGATTGTGCCGGTCGGGGAATGGGTGCTGCGCGCCGCCTGCAACCAGGCCAAGGCCTGGCGGGACATGGGGATGAAATCATGCCGCGTGGCGGTCAATCTTTCGGCGATCCAGTTTCACCGCCAGGATCTTTGCGGGGTGGTGCAGCAGATACTCGGAGAAACCGGGCTTGAGCCGGAATTCCTGGAGCTGGAGATCACCGAAAGCACCATCATGAAAGACGTGGGCAGAGCCGTCCAAATGTTGCGCGGGCTGAAATCGCTGGGTGTGCGGCTGTCGGTGGATGACTTCGGCACCGGGCATTCCAGCCTGAATTATCTCAAGCGCTTTGCCACGGATGCGTTGAAAATCGACCAGTCCTTTGTCCGCGATATTGCGACCGATCCCGACGATGCCCTGATTACGCGCACCATCATCGACCTGGCGCATAACCTGAAAATGAAAGTGATTGCCGAGGGCGTGGAAACCGAAGCGCAACTGGCCTTCCTGCTGAACAACCGCTGCGACGAAATGCAGGGCTATTATTATTCGAAGCCTTTGCCGGCAGGGGAATATACCGCCCTGCTCACCGAAGGGCGACCGCTCAACCGGCCGGAAATGAACTCGGGGCGCACGCTGCTGCTGGTGGACGACGAGGAAAATATCCTGTCCGCGCTCAAGCGCCTGTTGCGCCGCGACGGATACCGGATTCTCACCGCCACCAGCGCCCGCCAGGGCATGGAGTTGCTGGCGGCGCACCCGGTGGGCGTCATCATCTCCGACCAGCGTATGCCGGAAATGTGCGGCACCGATTTTTTGAGCAAGGTCAAGGAGCTGTACCCGGATACCGTGCGCATTGTGCTGAGCGGCTATACCGAACTGCAATCCATCACCGAGGCGATCAACCGGGGCGCGATTTATAAATTCCTGACCAAGCCGTGGGAAGACGACCTGTTGCGCGAAAATGTCCGGAAAGCCTTTGAGTACTTTGAGCTGAGCAGTGAAAAAGACCGTCTGACCGCCGAGTTGCTGGCGTCAAACAGGCGCCTGGAAGAGGCCAAACACCAGCTTGAAGAGCGCGTCGACGAGAAAACTGTGGAGGCGTTGCGCAACCTGAATATCCTGCAGGTCTCGCAGGAAATTTTGGAGCAGTTGCCGGTCGGTGTGATCGGTGTGGGCGAAGACGGGCTGATCGCGGTAGCCAACCATGTCGCCAACCGGATATTTGCGCGTGACGGCGATGGCCCGTTGCAGGGCTGTTTCGCCGAGGAGCGCTTGCCGGGCGGGATGCTGGCGTGCCTGGACGGCTCTCCCTGCGCAACCAGCGGGCTCGAGTGCAAGCTCGCGGATGGGCGGCGCATGGAATTCTGGTGTTATCACATGGGAGCCATGTCGCAAGGGCGCGGCATAGTGCTGGCGTTCGCGGAAAAGAATTGAGTTTTCGTAGGCCGGGTGGCGTGGTGCAACCCGGCCAATACCTCTGGAGGATAAGGTATGGCGCGCAAAACGATCAGTCTGGAGGAAACCCGGCCCGGCATGCAGCTTGCGGTCGATGTGTGCGACGCGAACGGCGGCATATTGCTGGCTGCCGGAGCCGTCTTGTCGGAGGCCGCGCTCGCCGCGCTGGCGCGGCGCGGGGTAACCCGGCTTGCCGTAGCGGAAGCGATCAGCCCGGAGGAACGCGCGCGGCGGATCGCGGAAATCGACCAACGCCTGGATGCGTTGTTCCGCCATGCCGGCAATGATCCGTTGCTGCGCAAACTGCGCGAGACAGTGCGGGAATTCCGCGTGGGGGAATTATGAATAACGGCTTGCCAATGGAACAAATGTTTGCCTGCGTGAGACAGCTCCCGCCGCTGCCGGTCGCGGTGGCCGAGGTGTTGGCGAGCTTCGGGCGTCCGGATGCCGACGTGGATGAAATCGCCGGTAAAATCAGCTTGGATCAGGGTATGGTGACGCGCGTCCTGCGTGTGGCCAATTCCGCCTTTTACGGCTTCAACAGTAAAGTGGGCACGATGCACGATGCGGTGGTATTGCTGGGTTTTCACAATATCCGCTCGCTGATCGTGGCGGCCGGGTTGATCCGCAAATTCCCGTCTGCGGACGACCGGATGTTCGACCGCAACGCCTTCTGGCAGCACAACATCGGCACCGGCGTGTGCGCGCGCGTGCTGGCGGGCAGGCTGGGCAAAGACGGCGAACTGGCGTTCATCGCCGGCCTGCTGCACGACGTCGGCCGGCTGGTGGTGGAAACCTGTTGCCCGGAAAAATTCAATGCGGTGGCGGCGTGTTGCCTTGCCGATGACATCTCGATGCTGAAGGCCGAACAGTCCGTCCTGGGCGCCGACCATACCCAGATCGGCTTTGAAGCCGCCAGGCGCTGGAATTTTCCGGTCGCGATCCAGCAGGCCATACGCGACCATCACAGGCCCGGGGAGGCGTCCGGCCCACTGGCCGATATTGTCCATGTCGCCAATGTGTTGTGCCACGCGCTGGATATCGGCAACGCCGGTTACGACCATGTGCCGCCGCTGTCTGCGCCCGCGTGGCAGCGGCTCGGGCTGTCCTGGGAGATGGTCAGGGATAGCCTGCCGGAAATCTGGCGCCAGAATGCCGCCGCCAGCCTGATGCTGGGCGATTGACGGAGCGGGAGGCGAGCCATGTCACAGCAAGAAGTCACCAAACTATCCTGGGTCTATGACCTCTACCGGCTGGGGCAGAGCGGCGCGCTTGGCGGGCAGGCCGAAGCGGTGCAGCGGCAGATACTCGAACATATTGTGCGGGGTTTCGAGGGCAAGAGCGGCACGCTCGCGCTGGCCGATGAAGACGGCGGCAGCCTCGGCATCGTCGCCGGTATCGACATTCCGGTGCAGGCCATCGGCAGCAAGGTCGAGCTCGGGCAGGGCATCCTCGGCTGGGTGGCGGAGCATGGCGAAGACCTGCTGCTCAACGGCGATTTGCGCGACGACCCGAGGTTTTCCAACCTGGTGCGCGACAAGGCGCCCAAGCCGGTATCGGCGATGTGCTGGGCGCTCAAATCGGAAGGGAAAATAATGGGCGTCTTGAGTGTGAACCACAAGGAAGGGCTGCCTCCCTATACAAGCGACGATCTCGCGAGAGGCTCCGTCATGATAGGTCTGATTTCTGTCGTGATCGAAAATGCGCGCCTGCACGTCATGCACCGGCAGCGTATCGCGGCGCTGTCCAGGATGAATGAAGAAATCCGTTTGGCCAACCAGCAAGTGGAGCAGATGCAGGGGCAGTTGCTCCAGTCCGAAAAGCTGGCTTCGATCGGGCAGCTCTCCGCCGGGGTGGCGCACGAGATCAACAACCCGATCGGCTTTGTCTATTCCAACCTGGGTTCGCTGGAGCAATATCTCAAGGATATTTTTGAGCTGTTCGACGTGTATGAAAATGCCGAAGCGGCGATGCCGGAGGCCGAGCGCGCCAAAGTGCGCGCCGCAAAACAGCAAAAGGATCTGGCGTTTCTCAGGGAAGATGTGCAGATGTTGATGAAAGAATCGCGCGATGGCATCACCCGCGTGAAAAAGATCGTCCAGGACCTGAAAGAATTCTCGCACGTGGATGCTCAGGATGAGTGGCAATGGGTGGATATGCACAAAGGGATAGACAGCACGCTCAACATTGTATGGAACGAAATCAAATACCATGCGGAAGTGAAAAAAGAGTACGGCAAAATCCCGGAAGTGGAGTGCCTGCCGTCGCAGCTCAACCAGGTATTCATGAACCTGCTGGTCAACGCGTCACATGCGATTCCCGAAAAAGGGGTTATCACCATCCGCACCGGGCAGCGGGGCGATGAGGTTTTCATCCAGGTTGCCGATACGGGAAAAGGCATCCCGCCGGAAAATCTCAAGCGCATCTTCGACCCGTTCTTTACCACCAAACCGGTTGGCAAGGGGACGGGTCTGGGATTGTCGCTGTCATATGGCATCATGCAGAAACACCACGGGCGGATCGAGGTGGAAAGCGAAGTCGGCAAAGGGAGTGTTTTCACCGTGTGGTTGCCGACAGGCCGCTCGGTATGGTCTGGGTGGTCGGTGTAGGCTGCCAAAAAGGGTTAGGGAGGGTGCTTCAACTCCTTCCCCCGCAAGCGGTGGAAGGTTGGGATGGGGGCAAATGCCGGAGGCGCGATAACGGTATTCCAAGAATTCCCATCTCCCTCGGTTACGCAGGAATTGAAAATTGGAAAATCAAGCGATGGATCAGAATAATCAAACCGGGGCTGCCGCAACGCAGGCGACATTGCTGTTTGTGGATGACGAAGCAAATATCCTTTCTTCGCTCAAGCGCCTGTTCCGCCCTTACGGTTACCGTATTTTTACCGCAGAGGGCGGGGCTGCCGGCCTGGAGATCATGGCGCAGGAACCGGTGGATCTGGTGATTTCGGATATGCGCATGCCGGAAATGAACGGCGCGCAGTTTCTCGAACAGGTGCGCCAGAACTGGCCGGACGCGGTGCGCATCCTGCTCACCGGTTATGCCGATGTCGGCTCGACGATAGACGCCATCAACAAGGGGCAAATTTACCGCTATATCTCCAAACCCTGGGAGGACAACGACATCACCATCACCGTGCGCCAAGCGCTGGAGCGGCGTATGCTGGAGCGTGAAAAAACGCGGCTGGAGGCGTTGGCACAGCAACAGAACGAACAGCTCAAGGAGCTGAATGCCAGCCTGGAGAGCAAAGTGCAGGCACGCACCGAGGAGCTGCGCCAGACCATGAGTTTTCTGGAGATGGCGCACGAGAAGTTGAAGAAAGGCTTCATGGCTTCGATCCGCGCCTTCTCCAGTTTGATCGAAATGCGCGGCGGCGGACCGATGGCCGGGCACGCCAAGCGGGTCGGCGAAAATGTGCGCAGGCTGGCGCAGCGGATGGGGGTGGCGGAAGGCGAGGCGCAGGATCTGATGTTCGCCGCCATGCTGAAGGACTTGGGCAAAATGAGCCTGCCCGACTACTTGCTGTCCAAACCGCTGTTCACCCTGGACGACAGGGAGATGGCGCTCGTCACCAAACATCCGATCCGGGGGCAGGCGGCGTTGATGTCGCTCGAACAGATGGAGGGCGCGGCGAAAATCATCCGCCACCAGCACGAGCATTTCAACGGGAACGGCTACCCCGACCGCCTGAGCGGTCTCGAAATTCCCCTGGGTGCGCGCATCCTGGCGGTGGCAAGCGATTATGACGCCTTGCAGGCGGGGATGTTGCAGCCAAAGCACTTCAGCCCCGCCGAGGCGGTTTCCTACCTGGTGGTAAACCGCGGCAAGCGTTATGACCCGATGGTTGTGGATGCGTTTGTCGAGTTGTTGAAAGGGATGCCGACGCCGGTCAAAGAGGCCGAATTGAAGCTCCATACATTCCAATTGAAATCGGGCATGACCGTGGCGCGCGAGCTGGTCGCCAAGGATGGCATCCTGCTGTTGATGCGCGGGCATGTATTGGACGAAAAATTGATCGGTATGCTGAGAGGTTACGAAAAGGCGATGGACGATAGTTTGAGCGTGTATATCCGGGCTGGTTGAGAGGCTTGGGATCAGTCCCGCGCCAAAGCCGCCGCGCCTGCCGCCGCGATTTGCCCGTCCTGAAACGAGCGCACGCCGCTGATACCCAAACCACCCACGATGATCCCGCCAATCTCCAGCGGTACACCGCCTTCGGCGGGGATCACGCCGGGCAGGGCGAGATGGATCAGCCGCCCGCTCAAAACCGCATCTTCGGAAGCTTTGGTCGGGCGCTGGAAAGCGACTGCTGCGTGAGCCTTTTGTATCGCCGTTTCGACGCTGCCAAACTGGGTGTCGTGGCTGCGTTGCAGATAAAGCAGATGCCCGCCGTCGTCCACGACAGCGATGACCACGCCCCAGTTGTTGCGGTGCGCTTCGGCTTCGGCTGCCGCAGCGATGCGCCTGGCGTCCGCCAGGGTGAGAATGGGTTTGCCGGCCGCGGTCATTTGCCTTCCAGCGCCGCGAAAACCTGGTCGCGTATGCCGTCTACGCTGCCCACGCCCGGAACGTTCACGCACTTTGGCGCGTTCGCGTCGCCGGATTTTGCCCAGACGGTGTAATACTCCACCAGCGGTTTGGTCTGGTCGTGATAAACGTTGAGGCGTTTGATCACGGTTTCTTCGGCATCGTCGGGGCGTTGCACCAGCTCTTCGCCGGTGATGTCATCCTTGCCTTCCACCTTGGGCGGGTTGAATATCACGTGATACGTGCGGCCCGAAGCCAGATGCACGCGGCGTCCGCTCATGCGCTTGATGATTTCGCTATCCGCCACTTCGATTTCCACCACATAGTCGATGGGGATGCCGGCATCCTTCATCGCCTGCGCCTGCGGGATGGTGCGCGGAAAACCGTCGAACAAGAATCCGTTGGCGCAGTCCGCGTCCTTGATGCGCTCTTTCACCAGGTTGATGATGATGTCGTCGGAGACCAGGCCGCCCGCATCCATCACCTTTTTGGCCGCAACACCCAGCGGCGTGCCCGCCTTGACCGCCGCGCGCAGCATGTCGCCGGTGGAGATTTGCGGGATGCCGAATTTTTCCTTGATGTAATTGGCCTGGGTGCCTTTGCCCGCGCCCGGTGCGCCTAGCAGTATCAATCTCATTTGTTGTTTTCCTCCGATTTGGTTTTTGTGGCAAAAATTTGCCGTGTTGCGTGTAAATCCTGTTCTGTGTCCACGCCGCCGGGCGGAGCCTCGTCGGCGATGACCACGCCGATTTTGTAGCCATGGTAAAGCGCGCGCAATTGTTCCAATGCCTCGAAATGTTCGACCGGCGCCGGAGCAAGTTGCCCGTACGCGCGCAGGAAGCCGGCGCGGTAAGCGTAGATGCCGATGTGGCGCAATGCGGGCAGGCCTGCCGGTAGCCCCCCCTTTCCAACTTCCTCGCGGGGGTCGGGCGAGGGTAAAACCCCGAACGCGTCGCGCGGGTAGGGGATCGGCGCGCGGCTGAAATACATTGCATGGCCTTGCCGGTCGAGCACCGCCTTGACGATGTTGGGGTTGCGCAGGGACGCCTCGTCGTGAATCGCGTGGCAGGCCGTGGCAATCGCGCATTCCGGATGGTTGTGCAGGTGCCCGGCGACCGCGCGGATCAGCGCGGGCGGGATCAGCGGCTCGTCGCCTTGCACATTGACCACGATGGTGCCGTCCGGCCAGCCATGTTGTGCGACCACTTCGGCAATGCGGTCCGTGCCGCTGGCGTGGGTGTCACTGGTCAGGCAGGCTTTGAAGCCGTGTTCGCGCACCGCGCCGGCAATCGCATGATGGTCGGTGGCGATCCAGATTTGTTGGGCGCCGCTTTGCGCCGCTTGTTCCGCGACCCTGATTACCATCGGCTTTCCGGCAATATGCAGCAGCGGCTTGCCGGGCAATCGGGTGGAGGCATGGCGTGCCGGGATGACGACGTGAAAAAAAACCTCGGACCCTCCAGCCCCCCTTATCGGTGGGGAATGTCCTTGCGCCTCCCCTACTCCTCCCCTGACAAGGGGAGGCCGGGAGGGGTTGGGGAGGTTGGGAGGGGTTGGTTTTTTCACATCAAACTTTCTCGGCTTCTTCCGGCGTGAGTCTGCGCGCTTCGTCGGCCAGCATCACCGGGATGTCATCTTCGATTTTGAAGGCCAGCCGGTCGGCCTTGCAGATCAGCTCCTGCGCGGCTTTTTGGTAAATCAGCGGGGATTTGCACAACGGGCAAACGAGGATATCAAGCAGTTTGGCGTCCATGGGGGGCGATCTTTCGCAGAATGTGGTCGGTCAGGGCTGAATCGATCCGGGCATCCACACGCAACACCCAGTATTTTTCATCAGCGAATGCGGCGCATTTTACCGCATCTTTTTCGGTCATGAGTATCGCGTCGCAACCGGTAAAGCCCAGATCGGCGGCGGAGTAGGGATGATGGTCCGGAAAAGCGTGCGGCGTAAAGGGGATGCCCAGTGTTTTCAGGTGTTGGAAGTAGCGTTGCGGATGCCCGATGCCGGCCACGGCGTGATTGTTCAGCGCGGAAAAATAAGCGGCGGAAACTGTTTTTTCGGGATCGCGCAGGTTGTGGAAAATTTCCCCGGCGAGGCGCATGGAATATTGCCCTGCCGGCGCATTGCCGCCGTCAAATTGAAACTCGCGCAGCGATTCGTTTGCAGGAATTAACGATTGCTCTTCCCGTTTGCCTCCTCGCCCGCTTGCGGGATAACCAGCGACTTGCACGCTTGCGTGCTTAGTCGAATGGCTATAGCCAATGACTTGGCTGTCGTTTTTGGACAGCCTAGTCAGATGGCTAGTTGTTTCACCTGTTGTTTCACTAGAGGATTGAGGAGAGGGCATCACCGGGGGGAGGTTGGGATGGGGGGAGCGGGCTTGCATGTTGACCACCACGGCATCCACGGCCTGCAAGCGCGATGCCGGCTCGCGCAGCGGCCCGGCGGGGAGCAGCCAGCCGTTGCCGAGGCCGCGCGCGCCGTCGATGACCGCGATTTCCACATCGCGCCGCAGGCGGTAATGTTGCAGGCCATCGTCGCACAGCACGACATCGCATTGCGGGTGGGTTTGCAAAGCGGCTCGGGCCGTGGCGGCGCGATCCCTGCCCACCCAGACCGGGCAGATATTGCGTTGCGCCATCAACAACGGTTCGTCGCCCACTTGCCGCGTATCGCTGCCCGCATTGGCGCGTTGCGGCTGTTGCGCTGCCCCGCCGTAGCCCCGGCTGATGATGAGCGGATGCCAGCCGCGATTGATGAGCTGTTGCGCCAAAGCCAGGGTGAGGGGCGTTTTGCCGGTTCCGCCGACGCTGATATTGCCGACCACGACGACCGGCACAGGCAATTTCTCGCCGCGCAGAATGCGGCTGCGGTACAGCGCACGACGCAACGCTACCAGCGCGCCAAACAGCAAACTAATCGGAAAAAGAATCAGGTGCAGCGGGGTGATGCGATACCAGTGGTGTTGCAGCCAGCGCACGTTATTTGGGCTGGCTTTGCGTGGTGAAGGTGATGCGCCCGTATCCGGCCTGCCTTGCCGCCTCCATCACGTTTATCACGGATTGGTGCGGGGCCTTGGCATCGGCGTTGATGATGATGGTGGGGTCGGTTTGATCGCCGGCGGCTTTTTTCAGGGGCGCAAGCAGCGATTCCACGCCGGTGTAGGATAATCCCTGATTGTTGATGGCATAGTGCTCGGAAGCGTCTATCGCCACATTGATGGGCTGGGCCGGTGTGGCGCTTGTTTCACCTCCGGCTTGCGGCAGGTTGATCTGCAATTCGGAAAACTTGGCATAGCTGGTGGTCACCATCAGAAAAATCAGGATCACCAGCAGCACATCTATCATCGGAATCAGATTGATTTCCGGTTCTTCGCGGCTGCGCCCACGCTGGAAATTCATGATTGGTCAGCCCCTGCGTTGGCCATGCACAATTTCTACCAGCTTGATGGCCTGCTGCTCCATTTCGATGGACAGGCTGTCCACCTTGGAGCGGAAATGGCGGTAGAAAATCATGCTGGGAACCGCCACGATCAGGCCGTAAGCGGTGTTGTACAAAGCTACCGAAATGCCGTGCGCAAGTATCGCGGGGCTGTTGCCCGCCGCAGTTTGCGAGCCGAAAATCTCGATCATGCCGACCACCGTGCCGAACAGCCCCAGCAGTGGGCTGATGGAAGCAATCGTGCCCAGCGTGGTGAGAAAGCGTTCCAAGTCGTGTGCGATTGCCCTCCCCGCCTCCTCGATGGATTCCTTCATCACATCGGGCGGGCTTTTGATATTCTTTAATCCGGCGGCAAAAATGCAGCCTAACGGCGAGCCTTTGGCAAGCTTGGCCAGCATGCCGTCGCTGACGCCGTGTTGCTTGAGTTCTTTGACGACTTCGTCCAGCAGGGCGGGAGGGGCGATGCGGCTGCTGCGCAAAAATATCAGGCGTTCAACAATCAAACCAACTGCGATAACGGATGCCAAAATCAGGAACCAGATCGGCCAACCGGCCGCTTCTACGATTGCAAACACGCGGATTCTCCAAATGTGCTTAAATTAGGTAGCCCCCGAACAAGCCGTACATGATCCATGCGTGATTTGCCCGGATATTCCGAGGGCGCAACTGTAGCGTGTCACACTGAGTTGAGCAACATTTCTCAGGATTTACTTCAGCTATGTTTGGCTAACCTGCCATTTGAAAAGAGTATTTCCGTTTACTCACAAAACCTGTGGATAACTTTGTGGATAATCCTTGTGGATAGCCCTTTAACTTGGCGTACATTAAGGACTTTTCTTACGTTGCCTATTTTTTGTGTAGTAATAAAACACTTGTAAAACAACATGTTATCGTAAGTTGCAGATTTTATTGTGGGGCGGCTGGCAAGAAATGGCGAATTCCCTCGCTTTGTGGATTATTTGAAGATGTCAATATGTTTTCAGACCTTTTTTTTGAAAAAAAAGCCCGTGTCC